>JADFWI010000089.1 GCA_015222985.1 Pseudomonadota bacterium
AGGAGGTTCTCCGAGGGTTTTTGTGGCTAAACTGAAAGGTATCAAGTGAGAGGAAAACAGGAAGCCAAACGCAAATCAGCTCCGAAGTTGTGGGCCGTTGGTGGAGGAAAGGGCGGGGTGGGCAAAAGCGTCATATCCACCCTTATGGCCTTTTGGTTGTCTCGGATGGACAAACGGACCGTCCTTGTGGACACCGATCTGGGTGGGGCGAATCTTCACACCCTTTTGGGGATTAAGAACCCCACTCGCACACTGAACGATTTTGTCACGAGGAAATATGCTTCACTGGAAGATATTTGTGTCAACACAGAGGTGGAAAACCTTCGGCTAATCAGCGGAGCAGGAGGAATTCTCTCTCTGGCAAACCCCCAGTTTGTCCAGAAAGTGAAGATCGTGCAGAGCTTGTTCAGGCTGGATGCAGACTATGTTGTACTTGATCTTGGAGGTGGGTCTTCTTTCAATGTCCTGGACTTTTTTCTTGTTTCCCACCAGAAAATTGCTGTTTTGACTCCTCAGCCCATATCGATCCAGAATGCCTACGCATTTGTTCGAAATGCGGTTTACAGAAGGCTAAGCCAACTTTCACGCCGAGAGCCATCTGTTCAGGCCCTTGTCAAGACTGCCATGGACCCAAAGAATGCGCTCAAAGTGCGAACAATCAAAGAGCTCTTTCAGCTGGTTCAGGACTCCGACGGCACGGGTGTCGTAGAGGGCCTGCAAGAAGAGATTGAGAAAATCCGGCCGGCAGTCATTGCCAATATGATCAGGACCCCCAAAGACAAGAACGCCAGTCGCATCATACAACTTGTTGCTGAGAAGTACCTGATGGTACACCCAAGCGATCCCGGAAGCGTGGTCTACGATGAACAGATAGACAAGTCGGTCTCTGACATGGTCCCCCTGACCAAGCTGGATCAGTCGAGTGAGGCCGTTGCTAGCGTATATGAAATTGTAATGAAGCTTATGTAACATGGGAGATATTGTTGGCATGGCCAGAGGCAATATCACATAAGAGGTATCGTGTCCTTGAAAGTATTGAAGCAAAAACGAATGACCTCTTGATTTCTCCTGGTCAAATCGACAAACTTAAACCCTATCCCCCTGTCTCTAACATTTACAACCTCCGCTTTTACCTTTACAGGTTCATACTCAGTTGGAACTTTTATCACCAGATGAATGGTCTGTCCCATCGTAAAAGAAGAGGGTTGCTTGTGTTCGACAAATACGCCTCCCATGCTGATGTCTGTAACCCGGCTGACTCCCTTGACACCCTCTATTCTAACCGGACAGTGGAATTCAAGCCGTGGATATCGTCTCTTGTCCTCACTAACTTCCGCCATCCTCCTCCGGAAATCTATCCACGATTTTTTCGCGCTCCCCGGTTCTTTTTGGCCGATGTCACCTTCATACGCTTTGCCTGTTGCATCGTCTCCGAGAAGCCTCTTTACTCTCGCCACAATGTCAGGTAATTGGAAGGGCTTTGTGACGTATTGATCAGCGCCTGCAGCCAAGCCCTTTTCGATATCTTCTTGCGATGTTTTACTCGAACAGATGATTATCTTAATGTGTTTTGTGTCGTCATAGGCCTTTAGGGTTCGAATCAGCTGCAATGCATCCAGCCGAGGCTGAGGCATTATTGCTTCTGTAATGATCAGGTCAGGCAATAGATCTCCCTGGCCCTTGTGCAATGTGTCCACACCGTCAGACGATGTCTCGACCTCATAACCCTCTTTCTCCAGAGCTTCCTTCAGCGATTCGCGGCTCGCCGGGGCGTCGTCAATGACCAGGATTTTCTTTTGTCTTTTCACTGTCTCTCCGGAAGTAAATGAACTGTGTCTTGTAAAATCCCACCACGGCCCTGATGGATGCCGTTCAGCAGCGCTTCGCCCGGCGGGAAGCCGGACGTGAGAAAACGCATAATTAATTTACTACCAAATAGAGAGCCTGTCAACAGCACCGGATGCGTGCCCACGGTAACGTCAAAGTAAGCCTTAACGTAATGTTTTACAATGAAAATTCTCTCATTTCCATTTTCTGAGGAGTTACCATTCCTCGAAGCAACTTGCTGATCTGTTTTTTTCTTATCTAATTTCGAATCTTACCGTATGTCAAATTTGTGACAATGCGTCAAAGTCGCAAGCTCCAAAACCATCCCATATTCCTTTAGTGTAGGGCAACTCGCTGTAATTACATAATATATTGCCTGAGGATACGGTTGGCACGAGACCTGCAGATTCACACTATGTTTTTCTGTGTCTTGATCAAGGTCAATGGGTTATGAAGTGATGGAGTTTTGGAAGAACCTCCTGATCACAGATTGAGGCATTAAACAAGCTTGGTTCAGGCTAAAGCCAGGGAGGTAAGATATGGCAGATAAACCAGTCATCAAAGTTGGGCATCTCAAGATAACAGATCATCTCATCCTGGGTGTGACTGATCTGAAAATAAAAAAGGAAAAGGAAACACTAAATTACTGTTCTTTGGAGACTGTTATCAAGACAGGGTGGATGGAAGTGGCAGACGCCCTGGCAGACGCGAGCCTTGACGGCGCTTTTATTCTGGCCCCAACAGCCATGGATCTTGTTAAGGCAGAAGTGGGGATCAAGTTGATCCTCTTTACACACAAGGCCGGCAGCGTTCTCGTCAAGAGCAAGACGGCCAACATCGAAAAGATTGAAGACTTTGCGGGAAAATTTGTTCTCATCCCCTATCAGTTGTCGGTCCATAATATGCTTTTCCACAAACTCCTTACCGAAAAAGGCCTGAAGCCGGGAAGAAGCGGCGAACCCGGAGTTGATGTCTTTCTGGAGGTGATGGCGCCGATGATGATGCCGGATGCCCTTAAAGATGATGAAGACGGAGAAATCGCGGGTTTCATTGTTGCCGAACCGATTGGGTCTCAGGCCATAGCCGCTGGGTACGGAGAGGAATTCTACCTTTCCAAGGACCTCTGGCCGAACCACCCTTGCTGCGTATTTGTTGTCAGGGATGAAATAATAGGCAAGCATCCCGATGCCGTCCAGGAGTTGACCAATAGTCTGGTGAAGTCCGGAATAGCCATTGAAGCCAAACCCTCAGCCGCCGCCGTAATCGGCGCAAGCTTTCTTGGTCAGGACAAAGCGGTTGTGGAGCGTGTTCTCACCGAGCCAAAGGATCGTATCACCACCGGAGAACTGTTCCCGGTTATAGAGGATCTTGCGAAGATTCAGGATTACATGTTTGACGAGATGAACATCATGAAGAGTAAGATCGATCTGGAGAAATTTGTCGACACCCAGTTTGCCAAAGAGGCAGGGGCAAAATAGAGGTCTTCCACGGGGTCCACACTCCTGACAGATAGAAGGTGGTTGTCATGAGTGTAGACTCGATCCCGCAACTTAACCGTTCCAATTATCCACTACCGCACGAACCTCCGCAACTGCATGATGTCCCGCACGAACCCCCTGAAGCTAGATTCGCAGAGATTTTAAACCCGGCTCCCATGGGCGTGTCAATGTAGTCCACGTTGACAGGTTTTACCTGTTCAAACAACTGACTATTTATGACGTAGGTAATACCGTTATCATTGAAAGTTTCATCATCTTCTTTAGGCCCGTCCAGGGCCATGCCCAAAGAAGGGCCGCCTCACCCGCCATGATTCAACATGATTCTGATGGAGGGGGCCTCTTCTTTGTCCTTAAGAAAGTCCTTTATGATTGCACTTGCGTTCTCGGTAACTTGAAACATCTCTTCCTCCCTGACTAAGTATCCTTAGATTTATTCAAAAGCCCCATTAATTTATGCATTAAAGACTGTTTGTCAACTGGCTGGAAGGCTTGGGGAGATACAATCTGCACACCTCTTCATTCTTTGCTTCTTGTGCCTTTTGTATTCCTTCAAATCAAGGCCTTCTTCAATAGCCGCCAGACACCTGTGACACAAGATACAGAAATTCAAATCCTTGCCGGTTGCGGCGTTAACCTCCTTTCCGCACACTTGACATCTCTTAGATGTGCCGAATGTCTTGCCGCACTCTATGCATTTTCTCATTCTGTCCCTGGAACCTCTTCAAGCAGCATCTGAAGCGACACCTCTGCGCAAGAACGTCTGAGTCCTGTTAAAACATATCAGAGTACCTGACGGAAGGTCAAGACAGCAATTACAACCCAGAACAGTTGCTCCTATTGCTCTTATTGAAGAATTGGTTGCGAAACGCTTGCAATTCATGTAAATGGACTACAACATATCGACAAAGGTAGCGCTACTTGTTAGGTGGGAGGAGACAGATGTTCATCATTGAATTTAACGAAAATATTTCTTTTGGTCAAATACCCGATGAGGCCGGGATAACAGATCTGGCCCGAAGCGGAGTCAAGACAGTGGTTGATTTGAGAACCGATGAAGAAAGCAGCGGATCCAACGAACCAGTACTGATCCGGAATGCGGGGCTCAGATATATTCATCTTCCTGTGACACGGGACGGATTGTCAGAAGAGAAACTAAGCATGTTCTATCAGACTGTTTTCGATGAAGACAAATACCCCGTGTACATCCACGGACAAAGGGGCATAAGGCCGGTTGCCTTGCTGCTGACCATTTCCGCTTTAAATGAGGGCAAAACCGTGGTCGAGGTTGTCGAAGATGCCAAGAAACTCAAGACCCCCGTAAAATATGCGCCGGAACTTGTGAAGTTCGTGGAGGGCTTTTTCCGCGGTCGCAAGGGACACGATGGACACGAGGCCGTTGCCATGGCGGTGATCGATCGATGGCTCAGGCCGAAAAACCGGGGCGCCATTGTGGATGCCGACGGCTCCTCCAAGGTCAAAGGGCCGTGTGGAGACACCATTGAAATATACCTCAAGATAGAAAATGAACGCATTGAACAGGCCCGCTACGTGGCCGATGGGTGTCCAAATAGCGTTGCTTGCGCTTCTGTGGGCGCTGAACTTGCCGAAGGCAAATTGTTGAGTGAGGCCTATGACTTGAGCCATGAGGATATCATCCGTTTGTTGATGGGCCTGCCAACAGAGGAACAGCATTGCGCCAAGCTGACCATCACATCGTTGCGCGAAGCCATTGACCAGTACTTCAAGACGAAAAAGCGCCCGCCGGCATGGCCACCCAAATAAAAAACATCTTGTTTGTGTGCACGGGAAACATCTGTCGAAGTCCCTTTGCTGAAGGCCTGTCCAAAAAACTTGTGGGCGAAAAGGGCCTTGAAGGCATTGCGGTCGGTTCTGCAGGCTTGTTTGCCCTTCCGGGCAATTCTGCCACCTCTTTGGCTCAACGGGTTGCTGCTGAGTATGACGTCGATCTTTCTCGCCATTCGGCCAAATCCGTATCCGAAAAGATTCTGACTTCGTCTGACCTTGTCCTGGTTATGGAACGATCCCACGAAGAAGATCTTTTGGCATCCTTTCCTGATGCGGCCGGCAGGGTCTTGTTGCTCAGGCATTTTGGTCGACATGGTTCCAGACGGCGGGGTATTGCCGATCCATACGGGCTCCAATACGAGGCATATCGCTTCTGCTTTCTCGATATCCAGGATGCAGTTTCAGGACTGGTAGAATATCTGTCTGGGAGCGCAAAGACCTTTGAACCGATTCTGGTTAGCTGCTATGAGGGATACAAAACCAACGAATCTCCCCGGTCTTTTGAATGGGCGGGCCGGACCTATAAAATCATGAAGATCGTTGACCGTTGGTATGATGCGAACCTGGACGAAAGATCAGAGGTCTTGGATTATTTCAAGGTCCGGGCTGACGATGAGTCCACGTACATCATACGATACAATCGACTCTTTGATAGTTGGGCGATAATGCTTCGTTAGTGCACATTTTCGTAAATCCCATTAAAAATGGCATGAATCGAGCGGGGTGTAGCAAGGAGAAACTACTCGACAATATGGTTGCCCTGTTTTATGATTTCTATCAGCATAAAGGGACGGGAAATGCACCAGGGAGCCGCTATTGAACCTAAGCCGCCTGCACAATATTAGCCTTAAGTGGAAGCTTGTCATTCCATTCCTTGTCCTCGCCTTTACGGGAGCTACGGCTCTTTTTGTGGTTTCCTATCGTTTTCAGGCTGACCTTATTCACCTAAACGAAGAAAAACGCCTGAGAAATA
>JADFWI010000514.1 GCA_015222985.1 Pseudomonadota bacterium
GAAGAAATCTTTGAGGACTTCCAGTTAACGGATAAGTCCGCAAACAAGAAGACGCCTTTAGATATCTTTTGGAATTTGCCGAAGGAGATCGGTACGGGATCATTTCGGAAAACTATGCTTAGGACCGGTTTTGAGCTTTATATTACGGATTTTAAGCTTCGTGAACCTCTCATTATGAACAGAAAGTCCAATTCACCTGTGATAGGATTAAACTTTGCTCTCTCTGGAAGTATAAGAAATAAAATTCAATACTCAAGTGATGACTGGATTATGGATAGCGGACAGAGTAGTCTGTATTATGTCCCGGCTTCAAATTCTTCGGCAGAAGCAGCAGCAAGAGAGCCTATCCTTGCTGTTTCAATACAGATGGTGCCCTGGTTTTTCGACACCCTTCTGGCAAGAAAAACTGACCGGATACCTGACGATTTTGGTGATATCGCTTCCGGTTCTCAGAATGGAAAATACCTGTACACAGACGTAATTACTCCTTTAATGCAGGCAGTGGTTCATCAGATCCTCAATTGCCCGTATCACGGATTGACCAGGCAATTGTATCTGGAAGGCAAGGCTTATGAATTGATTGCTTACAAACTGGAGCAATCATTATCAAACAAAAAAGAATATCAGAAAGCATTTACGTTGCGGCCTGATGATATTGAGTGCGTACATCATGCCAGAGAGTTGGTAAAGCGCGATATTGAGAATCCGCCTAGATTGTTAGATCTGGCCAGAGCCGTCGGCCTCTCACACCCTAAGCTGAATTTTTGCTTTCGCGAAATCTATGGTAGGACGATATTTGGTTATATTCGCGAACTGCGCCTTAATAAGGCAAAATCTCTTCTGGATGAAGGCAAAATGAATGTTACTGAAGTAGCTTATTCAGTAGGTTACTCGGGGCTGAGTAATTTTGCCAAGTCGTTCAAAGGCTATTTTGGTACACTTCCGGGCAAGTATCTTCGAGAGATATCCCAAAGACGGAATTGAGCCGCCTTTCCTTGTCCTTATATGTTTCTTCCAACGAACTCAGGAACAAAGCACTCCTAAACAATCCCACCACCGATATAACTCCCAGTATTACCCCTACACAGATTGCTTTATCCTGATTGTGTAGCCTTTAAGAGAATTCAGAATTTAATTTTTGGTCAAAAAAAATTCTTCAATGGTTAGCAGTCATTCAAGAACTGTGTAAGGATCCAAAATCAACGATTTATTTCATTGTTAGTAACTCAGGTAGATAGTCTGAAGAGTGAATGCCTTTAGACTTTTAAGAAAAAACCAACAGTGCGGAGCAAGGCTGACACTCTTAGTTTACGTAATTTGTTGATGTTGTATTCTGCTGCTAACACAGAATGTGTCATTGCTAACAGCCTAAACACCTGACCAACCTGAGTTACCAATATTTTAGCAATATAGAGGTACTGCCGCCATGAAGCCAAAACCGGAAAAACGGACAAGACTAAGTGGATTGATACGCCTGGCCGGCCCCCAGAAAGGTAAATTGACCCTTTCCGGAGTATTGGCTGTTATCGGGCAAGGGTGCGGGATTGTGCCCTTCTTCATGATCTACTATATCGTAGCCGAAATCGCAGGCAAACCGCTTAACGAAATAGAGCGCCGGCTAATCTGGACCCTGGTTTTTGCAGGTATCGCGGCGATTATTCTCAAACACGCCTGTCTGGGCCTGTCCACTACCCTGTCACATATATCGGCATTCAATATTCTCTACGACATCAGAATCAAGATCGCCGAAAAGCTGGGGACACTTCCTCTTGGGTATTTCAACAAAAAGAACACCGGCCAGATAAAAAAGGTGATGAGTGAAGACGTAGAGCGTATGGAGATTTTTCTGGCCCACAATATTCCTGATTTTGTTGGAGCTTTTGTTTACACCCTTTTGACGGCCATAGTTCTATTTGTTGTGGACTGGAGGCTGGCCCTGGCCACGATAGTTGTAATACCGGCCGGTATTGTCTTCCAGATCCTGCCCATGGGCCGTGCCAAGGAACTTGTAAGCAAGTGGTTTTCAGCAGGAGAAAAAATGAACGCTACTATGATTGAATATATTCAGGGCATGCCGATTATCAAGGCATTTAACCATACTGTTGAGTCATTTTCAAAATA
>JADFWI010000515.1 GCA_015222985.1 Pseudomonadota bacterium
CTGGCGGAGACTGCCCGCCAATTGGGAGTTACCACCTCCGCCATTGCGAACGGGTTGAGGCGCAAGAAGGCCTAAGTGTAGTTCGTAAACAGGATGCCCCCTAACATAGCCTTTCTTTTAGCAAAGCAGTTCGTTAGCTTCACCTGCAGGCGTAGCCCGTCAGAGTGCAAGCTGTTTCACACACCACAGCTTTGTGACAAAAATCCTAAGCAGCATACTTAATGACTTCTAATTCTGCCCCAGCATCCACCTTTTCGAGAATTTCATCCACTCGCTTCAATACGGGATCATCTAATAGATATTCACTACAACTGTCGCACTGAAGCACCGGCAGAGCCTTCAGGATAACAATAGTTGTTTCGTTCACTTTGAATGGAAGATCCGCAATTATAGACTTCATTTTAGATCCACATACATGACATTTCATAGAGGCCGCCTCCTTGTTTTTAAATCTTCTTCCCACTCATCCAGACTTGGGTAATAAGCGGTAACGACTCGAACGTTATCTCCTTCTACATCGGCAGCAAACGGCACATGGAATACATGATTTTGAAACATAGAATAGACAAGATAGCTTGGAAGATATTTATCCTTCGGATACTCGTCTATAATCTCGTAGTTGGTGACAGACTCAAGGATCATCTGTCTGGGTATAAATCTTCCTTTCATGCGCATATTCACGTGATAAGTCCAACGGATTTTTCCCTGCCTTATGCATCGTCGGATGAACTCTAAAGGATCGACTGGAAGTATACGGTTAAGCGTCATTAATTTTCTCTCGATTGATTGTTATTCCCACTCTTCACAGGTTTGAACAACCGCCTAATGCCGAGTTGAACGGAACAAAGGGGCCGGAGTCCGCCGAAGGCGGATTTCCGCTCAACTCGGCGGTCAGGTGCACTCGTTTGTTCGCTGTTCGTTTCATATCTGAGTATGAAGTGTTTGTGGGGAAACAGGCCTTACGCTTTTCCATGCCTTTGATGCATGTTCAGCCTGCCACAAGTCATAATTCTTCTGCAAATTCAACCATAGGTCAGGAGTGGTATCAAAGGCTCTTGATAGCCGCAACGCCATATCTGGTGTAACGGAACCTCTTTCATTAACTATTTTTGATAATGTTTTCCTGGAGACACCGAGGATAGAGGCCATATCTTTGGTGGTGATGGATAATGGCTCTAAATGATCTTCTTTTATTATTCTGCCTGGATGTACAGGCTGTCTCGTTCTCTTTCTCATGTCTTCACCTCTTAATGATAATCGTCGTAGTTTACAATATATGCATCTCCTTCAAAAAACTCGAAAAACACTCTCCAGTTTCCAGAAACTTTCAAGGCATACTGGCCTTTTTTGTCTCCACTGAGTTGATGAAGATCTGAACCAGGATAGTTCATATCTTTTATGTCGGTGGCAGCATTAAGTCTATCCAAGATCTTTTCAAGTTTCTTGACATGATCAGGCTTTATCCCTCTTTTTGTTCCTGAATAGAAAAAGTCTTCAAGGCCCTTATGTTTGAACGATTTTATCACAAAATATATTGTAACTGATGGGGTTACGCAAGTCAAGGGAAACACTTTGTGATTTTGTAGCGAACTAATAATGACGGCTTCGCAAAAAGTCCATCTGTCCGCCGGCGGATTGCGCTTCATCCCCGTCCTGTTAAATTCTCGCTATGGGAGACGGCGGAGCCGATTTAACAGAATAAATCATTGCGATCCGCCTAGGCGGACCTCATTCAAGATTGCGCCTGACGGCTTAGGAAGAGGCGCGCGCCTTGCATCTGGTCCGCCTGAGGCGGATTACTGTGCCGTCTGTTTGCGGACTTTTTACGAGTCCATCAACACTGAAGTTAACAGTTTTTATGACAAAAGGTTTGACAAGTGCGGGCAAAGAATTATCATTGAAATTGGTGTCTAGCTCGCCGCCAGTTCGCTTCAAGTCTGTTCGCCTGCCCCCCAGCAAAACAAGCGCCGATTAGCAGAGCATCAGAGAAGATTGAGTGGGCTGTCTCTTTTTTCGGAAAGCCACATTGTTTGGGCAGGGCTTGCAGGTGGAGACACGAAAGTCAAAAAGAGAGAGGTCTTACCATGAAAAGAATGGTCGCAATCACGTTGCTGGTCGTCCTGCTGACCATGTCGGCATTGGCAGCAGGAGCCTATCTTGCCACAAGGTTTTTTGTTGATCCGGCATTAAAGGATCTCAACGGGGCTGTAGCTGGCGTACAGCCCGAGGCCCAAAAACAGCTAATGCCTTATCTGCAACAATTGCAAGAAGTTCGCGATACAGGAGGCTTCTATGTCCCCTGTGTTCTGTTCCTGGCAGGTTTAACGGCAACCTTGATCCTTTCTCCGTTGCTACGCAGCTCGGCCAAGCGCCTTGTGGTCACGCGCGAGGAAACACCCAAGACGGCGGAGGCAAACATTTTAGCAGAACAAGAAAGACCGATAAAAGCTGTTGGTGATGACCCTGTAGATGTGGGCGCGTGTCGGATACTGTCCATACTTCAAAACAAAGGGAGACTGATCGATTTCCTACAGGAAGATATCACCGCATATCCGGATGCTCAAATTGGTACGGCTGTGCGCCACATTCACGAGGACTGCAGGAACGCTCTCAGCGCATATATCACCCTGGCTCCGGTCATGTCTGAAAAAGAAGGGGAGACAGTGGTGATCTCCGAAGGGTTTGATCCTTCCGAGATCCGGCTCACAGGGCAAATAACACGGGAGGCGCCTTTTGAGGGAATTCTCCAGCACTCCGGCTGGAAAATCACCCAGATAGATCTGCCTGAGCAGCCCAAAGGCCAAAAGCATAGGGTAGTAGCCCCGGCGGAGGTGGAAATTGGTCCGATATGACGGTCTCGTAAAAAGTCGAAAAACACCTCTTTCTGTCATTCCGGGCTCTCCGCCATAGGCTCTGGCCCGCAGGCGGGCGA
>JADFWI010000516.1 GCA_015222985.1 Pseudomonadota bacterium
GGGACGGGCATAAATATATAACTATCAAGGGGAAACGGGCACAGGGCAGGCGCGGCACGCGGGGTAAACATTCCACCCCAGTACGATCTAAAAGACCTACGGGGCGGGCAGAGCAAGCGCGGCAGGCAGGATTTCACACACTCTTCTCAGTTTGCAGATTGCAACGTTAGGGACGACTGACCACGATGGAGGATAAATATGACGACAGAGTTCTCTCTTAGCCCCGATGGCCAGAGGTTTGAAATGCCTCAGCCAGAGGACTACTTGAAAGAGTTCAATCATTTGAAACAAGTAGTTGAGCAACAGCGAGCCTTAGGGCGCGAAATAGTTGTAGTCATGGGACTGGGTTTTGTCGGGGCAGTGATGGCTGCGGTAGTCGCCGACACAAAGGATGAAAAAGGAAACCTGAGCAAATTTGTTATCGGCATGCAAAGACCCAGCACCCGTAGTTACTGGAAGATCCCTCTCATCAACCGCGGAATCTCGCCGGTGCAGGCCGATGACCCTGAAGTGGCTCCCATGTTCGAACGGTGCGTAAACAAAAAGCAAACGCTGATTGCTACCTTTATCTACGATTCCCTCAAACTGGCTGACGTAGTGGTGGTGGACATTCAGTGCGATTATGTCAAGGAGTCACTTGGCAACGTCCGAAATGGTCAGGCTAACATGGCCGCCCTGGAGGAATCGCTGGAAATCATTGGAGAACATGTCTCTCCGGAAACACTGATTATAATTGAGACAACAGTGCCTCCCGGGACCACTGAGCAGGTGGCCTACCCTATCATGCGCAAGGTTTTTCGAAGACGCGGCATCCGGACCGATCCCCTTTTGGCCCACAGCTTTGAAAGGGTGATGCCCGGTGAGCATTATGTTGACAGCATCCGAAATTACTGGCGCGTGTGCAGTGGTATCAACGAAAAAGCAACACAAAAAGTAGTGAAGTTTTTGGGCGAAATAATCAACACGGATGACTACCCATTGACTGTGTTGGACCGACCTACCGAGTCTGAGACAGCAAAAATTGTGGAGAATAGCTTCCGAGCAACCATTTTAGCGTTTCTGGACGAATGGAGCACTTTTTCAGAACGAAACGGGGTCGACCTCATCAAAGTGATTGATGCCATTAAAGTCCGGCCGACCCACGGCAACATCATTTTTCCGGGGCCTGGCATCGGCGGTTTCTGCTTGCCCAAAGATGGTGCTCTGGGCTCTTGGGCTTATCAGCACATCCACGGGTTTGAAGACGACATTTTTAAACTCACTCCCCTTGCCATTGACATCAACGATACCAGAGCTCTTCATGTGGCACAGATAACCCGCGATGCCCTGCGCAACATGAGCCGTCCACTGGCAGCCGCGGAAATCGTGCTCCTCGGTGCGTCCTATCGGCAAGATGTTGGTGATACGCGGTACAGCGGATCTGAATTGATCGTACGGCGACTTACTGAGATGGGGGCCGAATTGAGGGTTCACGATCCCTATGTTCAACACTGGTGGGAGTTCGAGAAACAAGACGAGTATCCGTCTGCCACCCATAGCCTAAAGAGATTCTTTCGGCACCAGCAAAAACTGGCCGAACTCCGCGTTGAACAGGATCTCAAGAAAGCTTTGGGCGGTGCAAACGCTGTCATCTTTGCAGTGCGGCACAAGCACTATCTGGATCTTGACCCGGACGAGGTTGTTGAGACTGCGGGGCGACCCATCGCTGTCGTTGACTGTTTCGGTATTCTGGATGATGATAGAATCAAACGTTACTTCGAGCTGGGCTGTGAGGTCAAGGGGCTGGGCCGGGGTCATGTAAAGCGAATCAAGGATCAGGTGCGCCGAGAAAGAGAACGACAACTGGTGGAAATGACTAAAGAAGTTAAACGTGC
Source organism: Pseudomonadota bacterium (assembly GCA_015222985.1). Classification (GTDB taxonomy): domain Bacteria; phylum Desulfobacterota; class Desulfobacteria; order Desulfobacterales. The sequence continues at coordinate 1,875 of JADFWI010000516.1, forward strand.
GGTCAAGTGAAAAGTCTGGGGGGAAGGAAAGGCATGTAATAACCCACTCCTATGACTTTGAAACAAAGGCATTGCAAAAGCATACGGAAACGGTTATCATAATATAAGTAATTTCAAGCAGTCTGAGGGGCCTCCGCCCCCACATTGCCGATTTCTAAAATGAGTATTGCCTATTCAAACACATGAACCAAAACCCCCTCGTAATTAACTCGACAGAACCCCTCAGGATCGGCGGCAAGATGCGCCTTCTCATTCTAGCCGTAGTCCTTGCGGCCCTGAGTGTTCTTCTATACAGGGTAGTCCTTTGGAACCTTGCAGCCAGTGTGCTTCACCGCGAAGGAAGCTCTCACGGCGTGTTTCCCTCATTATCATAACGTTTTTCCCAACATATAATCTTTACAGCTACCACATCATATTTTCGCAGAAAAGGCATCTCTTAAACCTTTTCAAATCATTTGGTTGGAGTCTGCTCACTTACGGCATTGTGGCGCTTCTGTACAGCTGGCCCCATCTTTTTGA
>JADFWI010000090.1 GCA_015222985.1 Pseudomonadota bacterium
ATTTGTAATTTGATATTTGTAATTTCAATAATTCAATGAACTTCCAACAAAGCAAATCCCCTCTGGGGATAACCAAAGCCTGCTCCTCTGGGCCAGGATTTTTACGCAGCATTTTGTAGGACTGCGGGCATGCAAGTCGGCCCCCGTTGGCGTTTTCTGAGCCGTATGTTCCGGGGAGTGATCTCGACCAGCTCATCGTCGTTGATGTAGGAGATACATTCTTCCAGCCCCATGATCAACGGTGGCGTGAGAATAACGTTTTCATCGGATCCTGCTGCGCGCATGTTGGTGAGCTTCTTTCCTTTGGCGGGGTTCACCACCAGGTCCCTGTCTCGGCTGTGCTCACCGATGATCTGTCCTTCATAGACCTCAACGCCCGGCCCGTGAAAGAGCTTGCCTCGGGCCTGCAGGTTGAACAGGGCATAGGCCACGGTCATGCAGGTAGACTTGGAAATCAGGACGCCGTTTCTTCGATGCCGGATTTCGCCGGCATGGGGGCCGTATTCCAGAAAAACATAGTTCATAACGCCCATGCCCCTGGTGCTGGACATGAACTCAGACCGGTAGCCGATAAGGCCCCGGGTAGGTATTTTGTACTTGAGGCGTGCCCGGCCGCTTCCTTGTCGCATATCGATGAGCCTGCCCTTCCGCAAACCGAGGCCTTCCATTGTCGTACCCATGTACTCTTCGTCAACGTCAATGGTCAGTTCCTCATAGGGCTCCAGTGTCTTATCCCCTTGCTGCTTCAACACAACCTGGGGGCAAGAGACCTGAAATTCGTAACCCTCTCTTCGCATCTTCTCAATCAAGATGGCCAGATGCAGTTCCCCACGACCGGACACCTTGAAGCCCACGTCTTCGGCCAACTCTTCTACGACCAATGCGACATCCGCCAGAGTTTCCCGATGCAAACGATCGGCAAGATGGCGGGATGTCACGAAGGTTCCTTCCGTCCCCGCAAAGGGCGAATCATTGGGGAGGATATTTACCGAAATCGTTGGCGGATCAATGGAAATCGGCGGGCACGGGCAGGGGTTATCCGGGACCGTATAGGTATCGCCGATTGCGACGGAGTCCATTCCGGCAACGGCAACGACCTCGCCCACACCGGCATGGGCTGTCGGTACTTTGCGGTTGCCCTCAAATCGATACACCTGGGAAATGACGGCAGAGAGAAGCGCGCCTGTCTGATCCGCCACGACAACAGCCTGACCGACATTGAGTTCGCCTGAAGTGATTTTACCGATGCCGAGACGACCCAGAAAGGGTGAATAGTCGATGGAGCTTACTCGCAGTTGCAGTCGGCCTACCTGATCGCCCGACGGGGGCGGCACGTGAGAAATGATGGTCTCCACAAGGGGCGCCATGGACGAGCCCTGTTGGCATGTATCCGTAACGGCGTAACCGTCTTTTGCAGAGGCATAGATGACCGGGAAATCGAGGATGTCATCAGGGGCGTCCAGTTTCACAAAGAGGTCAAACACGTGATCCACAACCCAATCCGGGCGGACGTTTGGTTTGTCGATCTTGTTGATCACCACGATGATGGGCAGCTTGATGGCAAGGGCTTTCTTGAGCACAAAGTACGTCTGGGGCATTGGGCCTTCCTGGGCGTCAACGAGGAGCAACGCACCATCGGCCATATTCAGAACCCGCTCGACCTGACCGCCAAAATCGGCATGGCCGGGCGTGTCGATGATGTTGATCCAATACCCGTCATGCACGAAGGACCCGTTCTTTGAGGATATCGTGATACCCCGCTCCCGCTCCAGATCCATTGAATCCATTAGTCGCTCATGAACCTGCTGATTATCGCGAAACATACCGCTCTGTTTGAACAGTTGGTCCACAAGGGTGGTTTTTCCATGATCGACATGGGCGATGATGGCGACGTTTCGAATCTTGTCTTGCTGGATGTTATTCTCTGTCATGTTGATTATCCCTTACGAACCACTCGGTGGCTTATCTCAAATCATAGGGCTCGCCCTAAGGTCTTGCTAAACATGAAAGCGGATGTTCATGATGTCCCCGTCCCGGACTATGTAATCCTTTCCTTTCAAGTGGAAGTGGCCATCTTCGCGAACACCCTTTTCAGATCCGCATTGCATCAAATCATCACAGGAGAAACATTCGGCCCGGATGAATCCACGGGCCAGATCGGTGTGAATGGTTTCGGCCGCCTTTACAGCGGTGTTTCCATGGACAATGTTCCATGCCCGCACTTCATCGGAGCCCACCGTGAAAAAGCTGATATAGCCCAGGGTCTTATAGGCCAGGCAGGTTAAACGTTGCCGCGCCGATTCCTGAGTACCCATATCTTCCATGAAGAGCTTAACGTCGTCCTCATCCGTCAGGCGGGCCAATTCCATCTCAAATTTCCCTGCAAATTCTATCACACTGTTTTGCTTTTCGATTTCCCGAAGGATATCCTGATTATTTCCGAAAAGCGTTTCGTCGGAGTTCAGAATAATCATGAACGGCTTTTGCGTTAGGAACTGAAATCCACGGATAATTTTTTCCTCGTCGCCGTCCAGGTCGAGATCCCTGATCCATCCATTGTTGCTCACATGCGCTACAATGTCTCGTAGGGTCTTTTCTTCCATTTCAAGAATGTTGGTTTTTTTACCCCTTTTGTAGGCCTTTTCAATCCGTTCCAGTCGATTTTCAGCAACGATCATGTCGGAAATCAGCAACTCATCTTTGATAGTTGCAATATCTTCCAGAGGTGCTGGAGGATCGCCGGCGGCATCCGGAAAGTTGCGTACCACCAAGGCCAATGCGTCCGAGTTCTTCATGAGAGCCAGGGATGTGCTGGAAAAGAGGCCATCTCTTACAGAACCCTGGCTCAGACCCACAAAATCAGTCAATTCAATGGTGGCATGAACGGTTTTTTTGGGGTTGTACATTTTCGAAAGGGAGGTGACCCTGTCATCGATCACATCGACAACCGCCAAGTTCGGCTTCGCCTTGCAATCGGTATATACGGTGACCGTTGCATCGGCCTTTGTCAAGGCATTAAAAACCGTTGTTTTCCCCGAATTCGGCAAACCAATTAATCCGATTTTCATCAATTTTTCCCTATTCTCTTCCCTGTTTGCCAGAAGCAATCCTGGCGGGACTCGGCACACATCATGCCACGGGAGGCGTGGTTGTTTTTCGAAAGTGGGCCTGCTGCATGTTAGGCACGGTGATCATGTGGTGCAAGGCATCCAAAAAATTGGCCACTCCAATACATTCTGGAGTGGCCCTTAACCACAGTGTCTCAAGGTAAGCGCCCATTCGTCCGTTTGGCACCGCAAATATAGAACTTTTTACTATAAATACATCAAATCATTTTGTCAAATATTAAAATTGATGGAGTCGTAAAAAGTCGAAAAACACCTCTTCCTGTCAGCTTTACTCACTCCGTGAGCATTTTGGGCGCACTTTTCACCCGAAATGCTCAATGTCGTTCGCAAATGACTTTTTACGGTTTTATCAAGGATAGTATATTGTAAAAGCAGACAAAATAGTAACTGGAGCTAGAAGAGTCTCTGAAGCAAAGCCGACACCCAGTGCCCCGAGCAAACTAAAAAAATAGAGAGGATTTCTACACATGGAATATGGCCCTTCTGCAACCAGATTATCTGTCTTGTAGCCTGCTATATACAAAGAGCACATAATTGGCCCAATGAAGCAATCCCAACCAAAATAGCCCCTACGAGAAATAAAATTGTGCTGAATAAAGGCGCTTTGATTTCCCAGGCACTACTGGATACAGCTATTGTAACCATTAATATTATGACAAATAATTGAGTAAGCCGAATTCTTAATTTTTCAATCATGTAAAATTCCTTTATGTCTAACGTCCGGGCTGACAGGTGCGCGGGCGCTGTTTCCGCGCATCCTTGTCCGGCCCGTTGTTATGCCCCGGCGTCTGGTCCCAGTTGAGATGCAAACTTCTTAACGGGAATAATTCGCTGTTCAATGTCGTGCCCAATCTTGCGTTTCATCATCCTCAAGTCGTATTCAGATTGCAGATTCAGCCAAAACTGGGCCTCGACCCCGAAATAACGCTCCAGCCTGAGCGCTGTGTCAGCAGTTATGCCTCGTTTCCCGTTCACGATCTCACTTATTCTATTCGGCGGTACGGCAAGGTCCCGCGACAACTGGTTTATGCTAATGTCCATCGGTTCCATGAAATCTTCTCGCAAGATTTCGCCAGGCGTAATGGGATCAAGAAAATCTTTGCTGCTCATTTTTGCACCTCAATGATAATCGACGATTTCGACGTTGAAGGCGTTGCCGTCATGCCATTCAAAGCAGATACGCCATTGCTTGTTTATGCTTATGGCATATTCCCCTTCCTGTCACCGCCAAGAGCGTGAAACCTGTTTCCAGGATTCAGCATCAAAGCCTTCAAGCTTGGGGCAGCATGCAAGACCATCAGCCGTTTTCTCGCCTGCCGCTCGAAAGACTGGAATCGCCGAACTCGTCTGTCATTAAAAAGTTTCTCAGTATCCCGGCAGGCAAACGATTTTATCATACGCGAAGTGTATTACGGCTGGCGTAATATGTCAAGCGGAAAGCATTTTGTTTGGGTATAACGGCGCGCCTGACCAGTGGGCGCGGTTTTTAGCCCGTCTGCGTCCAGGCGCATGTTAGATGCTTTTCTTGCTTAAGCCACGCTCCCTCAAAACTTTGATGCCTGAGATAAATGCCCAATATCAAGCTTTAGGGACGTCTATGATTTTATGCTTTACGTTGGCTGAAGAAGGTAATAATGACGAGACATGCCAAGAAAAGCAAGGATACACGCACCTGGGGCTTTCCATCATATCATCATCTTTAGCTTGAATCGCTGCCATTCACACCTTTCTCCTTGACAGGGTCGGTAGTTGTAATACAGATTGTGTTCATAACGAAACCGATTTAGGGAGGCCCGAATGATTTCAGATGAGGCATCCTACCTCAGGATCACAGTCGACAAAAGCCATATTATCAACATCGGGGAACGACTTTACGAACAAAGCATTGAACTGATCAGGGAACTGGTCAACAATGCTTACGATGCAGACGCAACACGGGTGGATGTGACTGTTTCAAAGAAGGAGATTGTCGTCGCAGATAATGGCGAGGGAATGGACATGGAGGGGCTCAAGCAGTACTTCAATGTCGGATCCGGCGAAAAGCTTGTGAATCCCCTGTCTCCACGATTCAAACGAGACAGAATCGGCCAGTTCGGCATCGGCAAGTTCGCAAGCCTGGCCGCTGCTTCCCGCTTTGAGATCACCACGCAGAAAAAAGATTTCAGGGCCCGAGTCGTATTCGACAAGGCGCGCTGGATTGAAAAGGGTGACTCATGGAGGATTCCCCTCGCTATCCTGGACACGGATCCCAAAAGAGGCGATGGGACTACCGTTCGCCTTGTGGATCTCAGAAAAGCCTTTAGGCCGGAGGACGTGACCCAGAGAATCGCCGAGGGCGTGCCCATACGCGCCAGGGACTTCTCTGTATACGTAAACGGATACAGGGTGACTCCCAGAACAATGACAGGCAACCGCATTCCCGTCATGCATGGCAACGAATTCGGCATTATTCATGGGGAGATCGTGATCCTTCCCGCTTATCGTGCCTCCAAGGATGACATGGGCATCGAGATCAAGGTGAAGGGAGTCACTGTTCGCAGAGAGCTATTCGAGATGGCTTCCTGGGGAAAAGCAGCAACACGCATTAGAGGCGAGATAAACGCCGATTTTCTCCCTTTGACGAGCGATCGATCCGGGTTCATAGAAGATTCTCCGCAATACAAATCATTCCTCAAGGCCATGGACAAAACCATGGCAGAGGTTCGCAGAGCCTTCAAGCTGTTGGCCTCCCAGAACGAAAATCGAAAGGTTAATCGCGCACTCAAGGAAGCTTTGCAGCGCGTACACCAGGCTCTAATCCTCAACCCGGAGTTTTCCCCGTTCGGCGTTGTTCCCTTAGCCGAAGAAGGAATGCGAGGCGCGGGGGAAACAGGTGTCGAGACGCCTGTCAAGGAAAAAGAGCCCGGCGGGATCGAGGTAGAAGACGTAGAGGAGGAAAACACGTCGCAGCCGGATGAGGCGGATTCCGCATCAGAGGCAGGCGACGAGAAACCCAAGAAGGAGAGCAAGCCTTCTCTTAGGATCGCCACGCCCAACGCGGTGGTAAAAAGGCTCAAGTTCGGCGACGCCGGAGTGACCTGCTGCCTGGACCACCTGGGAGAAGACGGGCCGGAATGCATGACCGAGGGCACTATCGTCTATATCAATAGGGACCACCCTTTATACAAGCGGGAAGCCAGGAAAAAGGAGGCTCACGTTCTAAATGTCGCTCGTCTCATCACCCAGGAGATATCACTGATGAAAGACCCTGAAAACCCCCGTGAGGCCTACAACCGTCAATCCAAATTGCTCCGTGACGCCTTCAAAGAGGATGATCATAAGAAAAGCGACACCGGTTGATAAACGTCTCGGACTCCAATTGCCAATATTTCAGCACAGTCCCCACCTACCCTCCTTGTTTCGGCTGGTTATCACCCATGATTTCCCGCCCCTTTTATTCTTTCTTGCCTTACGTTTTCCCCGTCCTCACTCAGTTTTGCTCTGATTTTGATCTTACGTCAAGTGCCGAACCTTTGCGCTTGACTAAACCTCAAAAAAATATATTATGTGTATTGAATACACATAGAGAGGTAATGTCATGAGAACCAATATCGTCATTGATGATAGCCTGCTGAAAGAGGCATTTTCAGTAAGCCAGGCCAAAACCAAGAAGGATCTTGTTCACGAGGCGTTAGGGGAGCTGATTCGCTTGAGAAAACGTAAGGATCTCACCGAACTAGCCGGCACCATCGAGTTCTATCAAGGTTTTGATCACAAGAAGCTCAGGAAATTGACACGATGATCCTTGTGGATACCTCAGTTTGGGTTGAAGTACTGAGAGACAAAAAGGGGAAGATTGTACGTGCCTTTCGAGAAAGGATCGGTACGGAAATCTGTCTTTTTTGCCGTTTTACGCAACTTGAACTTCTTCAGGGATGCAAAGACGAGATGGAATGGAAGAGACTCGATGATTACCTTTCAACACAGTACTACCTCGAAGCTACGGATAAGACCTGGAGAGAAGCTGCAAGGATATATTTCGAGTTGAGAAGAAAAGGAATTACTCTAAGTAGTCCTGTGGATTGTTGTATTGCTCAGATAGCCATTGAGTCAGAAGTATTGCTTTTGCACCAGGACGAAGATTTTGAGAATATTTCACGGCTCAGACCGTTAGCCGTCGAACGTTTCCCCTCAAAGTTAGGGCTGGATGAGGGACATTGACTTGCTGAGAGTCAATTCTGATGGACTCGTAAAAAGTCCGCAAACAGACGGCACAGTAAAAAGCTCCAGATGCAAGGCGCGCGACTCTTGAGGAATGAGACGTACATACGGTACGTCGCAATGACGAAAGATGAAGCGCAACGCCGCAGATGGACTTTTTACAAAGCCGTCAATTCTACGGCGCGAACATTTAGGGCATCTCTAGTTCGAGGCGGGGGATGGTTAGATATCTATAATGAAATCGGGCGATAAAATGTATAACGTGGCAAGCTATCAACACTTTCGCCCGCTGTACTACCCCCTGGCCGTCTAATATTCCTTGGACCACCGGAAAAGATCGCCGAGGCGACGGGTTTATTGTGCATAACCCAAAAGAAAGAGAGATGAGCTGATGAATCC
>JADFWI010000517.1 GCA_015222985.1 Pseudomonadota bacterium
ATCCTGGGCCTGGGCCCCATCTGGATGAGTCAGAATGAAAAGGCGAAAGAGAAAGCGGCTAGGCTCCTCAAAGAAGGGGCGATTTTCGCGTACGGCCTTTCCGAGAAGGACCACGGCGCGGACATTTATTCCACCGAAACCTCACTCACGCCAATGCCTGACGGTACATGGGTGGCGAACGGGGAAAAATATTACATCGGCAACGGCAATGAAGCGGAAATGGTTTCCACTCTGGGCAAAATCAAGGACGGCACTGACGACTACACTTTCTTCGCCACCAACTTCCGCCACAAGGCCTACGAGCTCAAGAAGAACGTCGTCTCCCACCAGGAATACGTGTCCAACTTCGCCCTGCATGACTATCCCATCACCGAGGACGACATCCTCTCCCGAGGCTCCCATGCCTGGGACTGTGCGCTCAACACCGTGAATGTCGGCAAATTCAACATCGGTCCCGCATCCATCGGGGTTGCTGAACACTGCTTCTACGAGGCCATCACCCATGCATCCAACCGCATCCTCTATGGCATGCCGGTCACGGACATGCCCCACGCGCGGAAAAACTTCATGGATGCCTGGCTGCGCCTGGTGGGTATGAAGCTCTACCAACGCCGCGCTTCCGACTATTTCCGGAATGCCAGCCAGAACGACCGCCGCTACCTGCTTTACAATGCCACGAGCAAGATGAAGGTGACCCTGCAGGCCGAAGATGTAATCGACCTGCTCTGGGAGGTGATTTCGGCAAAGGGATTTGAAAAGGACACCTACTTCCACATGGCAGCCGCCGACATCAGGGGGCCGTCCAAGCTCGAGGGAACGGTCCACGTGAACATCCAGCTCATCCGCAAATTCATGCAGAACTACTTCTTCAACCCGGCCGAGTATTCACCGGTGTCCCCGGACTTTTCGGACAAAGACGACCTGTTCCTCTTCAATCAGGGCCCCACCAGGGGACTGGGGAAAATTGTGTTCCACGATTACAAGCCGGTTTTCGAGGCCAATAAGGGCCTGCCCAATGTGGCTGCCTTCATGAAGCAAATAGATATTTTCAAGGAGATGCTGGAAAAGGCGGGCCCGAATGAGGCCCAGGATATGGACCCTTCGTGGTCTCTACCTTTGGGCGAGATGTTCTCCATTGTCGTGTACGGCCAGCTCATCCTCGAACAGGTCGGGATCGGCAGAGTTGATTTAGACATCGTGAACCAGATGTTTGATTTCATGGTGCGTGACTTTGCTCAATTTGCTATGCAAATCTACGGCAATCATAGTTCCAAGGATGCACAACGAGACTATTGTGTCAAGATTATGCTTATTAAGGCAGTTCCAAGTCCCGAGCAATATAACAGTGTATGGGAGAGGTATGTTTCTGTTTTGAACGGCGAGTACGCCATGAATGAGTAGGCTGGCGATGAGCGTGAAAATGTGGAAACATAATCTGTTGGAACTCCTCTTGAGATGTTGTTCAAGATGAAGGAATAACGGCTGAAGAAGCTGCTATTCCCTGCAATTTTTGGAGGCACAACGCTCTGGATGCTTGTTATCGCAGCGTGAATTCAAAGACGCTATGTAATTCAGCTTCCAAGCCTGACTATTATAAGCCTTTGGTCGCTGGGTCAAGTCCAACGGCTGCCAACTTTTATATCAGAGGGCCGGAGCCAATAGGTTGGCATCTGGGGCAGAAGCAGGTGCCGCGGTTCTGCACCAGGACCCGCTCGATGGTGCTACCGCAAACGGGGCAGGTATTGAGCAAACTCATTGGGCTTGAAAACGTTGACCCAAGGCAATCTACCGAGACAGGCTCTCATGAATACTCCGTGCTATACTTATCAAAAAGCCTG
>JADFWI010000518.1 GCA_015222985.1 Pseudomonadota bacterium
GGCGGCAAAAGCGGCTCCATTGACAACAAAGCACATGATGCCCGCTATGACTGGTTTGTGGGATTTGCCGAGGAAAAAGATGGCCATGGAAAGCTTGTCATATCAGTCATTGTAGCCCATGAAAAATATATAGGCAGAAGAGCAAGCCATTATGCACGTATTGCAATGAAACAATATTTCCATAATTATTTTGCAAAAAAAGATGAAAAAGTGCCTTTTAAAACAGCCTTAGGGATTGCTGATTAACAATACCGGCAGATGACCAAAATCTATTTATTGCCTCTGCGATTACCCGCTTCGCCATGCCGACCGTAATGGCGGACAGCTCACAACTGGTTCAGTTAATCCAGAACCTGACCGATAACATCAAATAACTCCGTAGCAAAAAATCACCACGTGTCCATATCCCCGTGACTCGTGGTTTTATTTCACGATTTCCGCAGTCCTGACAAAAGGAGGTGAACAGCCGTGAAAAAAGGACTTGTTTTCTCTGTGTTGTTACTCCTGCTTTTATCAAGCGGATGTACAAACGAAGAACAACCGACCATAGAGAAAAGAACAGATTTCACTGAAGCCTATGAAAAGATTATGGGGCAGGTTGAGTGAAGAGTGAACAGAAGGGTGATGAAAACAGACGCCATCTCAGTCTGAGCTGGAAGATAATTCTGCTTACCATGATTCCTTTTCTCCTGGTACTGGCAGCCATAAGCGTATTGACCGTTCAGAATAAGACGCAGAACGAAAAGGATCTCGTCCTGAATAGAATCGAATCCTTTGTCAATTTGCTTGAAAGCGGCGATCTAAGTTTTGAAAGCGTTCGGGAAAAAGAAAAATTAGAAAAAATGTTTAATGAGAAGGTTATATCTGCTCAGCTTATGGGAAGGGGCAGGAATTTTGTCTATACCACAGGCGCTCAGGAACATGAGATCAATCAGGAACTGATCGAAAAAGCGTTCGAGGGTTTCACCGTGAATTACACCAGACAGAATAAAACTCCGGCACTTATTTCATTATATCCGATTGTCGTCAAAGACATCATAGTCGGGGTCCTTTATCTCGAACTCTCGTTTGATAAGTCAAATGACAGAATAAGGCAATATACGATGTTCATTCTCTTACTGAACACCTCCGGTCTTGTTATTTTATTTCTGCTGGTCCGGTTTCTGTCACGGAAGATCATAATAAACCGGCTTGAGGAGTTGACAGACCTGTCCTCTGAGATCGGAAAAGGAAACCTGCAGCGCCGGCTGGATATCAGGTCGGATGATGAACTAGGAACCCTTGCTTTAACCTTTAACGACATGACCCACCAGCTCAGTCAGACAATGGAGAGTCTCCAAGCGGAAGTGGCTGAACGCAAGCGAGCGGAGGGAAAATTAAGGCGAACAGTAACAGATCTGGAACATTCCAATGCCGAACTGCAACAGTTTGCCTATGTCGCGTCCCATGACCTGCAGGAGCCTTTGCGCATGGTGTCAAGCTATGTGCAGCTATTGGCACGGCGATACAAAGGCAAACTTGATTCCGATGCTGACGATTTCATCGCCTTTGCCGTGGATGGTGCACTTCGCATGCAAACGCTGATTAATGACCTGCTTACTTTTTCACGTATAGGCACGCGCGGCAAACCATTCGAGCCTACTGACTGCGAAGCCGTACTGGGGCATGTACTCGCTAATCTGAAATTGGCAATTGAGGAGAGCGGAGCGGTTATTACCCACGATGCCCTGCCAACCGTAATGGCGGACAGCTCACAACTGGTTCAGTTAATTCAGAACCTGGCCGATAACGCAATAAAGTTCCGTGGCGAGGAGACTCCGCATGTCCATATCTCTGCAACTCGGGAATCAGAGATCGGAGATCACGAATCGAAGTCCACGAACCACGAACTACAAACTACGAACTACAAAGCTTGGATCTTCTCGATACGTGACAATGGCATTGGAATCGACCCGGAATTCTTCGATCGCATCTTCACAATATTCCAGCGCCTGCATAACCGGGAAGAGTATCCCGGCACAGGCATCGGCCTGGCGGTCTGCAAGAAGATCGTGGAACGTCACGGTGGACGTATCTGGGTGGAGTCGGAGCCCGGCAAAGGGACGACTTTCTTCTTCACGATACCGGATCGTGGTTCGTGATTCGTGGTTCGGGTATCGGGGATCAGAGATCAAAGATCGGGGATCGCGAATCGGAGTCCACGAACTACGAACCACGATACACGAAAAACGGAGGGAAAATGACTGGTAAGCCTATTGAGATTTTACTGGTGGAAGACAACTCTGGCGATGTTCGCCTGACACAGGAGGTCCTCAAGGACTTTAAGGTAAATAACACAATGCATGTGGTAAGGGATGGCATGGAAGCCATGGCATTTCTGCACAGAGAGGGGAAGTATGCTGACGCACATCTACCAGACCTTATCCTGCTCGATTTGAACCTGCCCAAAAAAGACGGTCGCGAGATCCTTGCGGAGATCAAGGATAATAACGACCTGAAACGCATACCTGTCGTGGTCCTGACTACCTCAAATGCAGAACAGGATATCTTAAAAGCCTATGATCTGCACGCAAACTGCTATATTACCAAACCTGTCGACCTGAACCAGTTCATCCATGTACTGAAGTCTATCGAGGATTTCTGGCTCTCTGTCGTGAAACTGCCAACGAGCAAAGAAATATAGATTCTGGCTGCTTGTCAGGGCGACAGACCGATAATCATTAAACTAATAGCTAACC
>JADFWI010000519.1 GCA_015222985.1 Pseudomonadota bacterium
ACTATCAACAGCAGACTTGTCAAGCAGAAAGTCCTTGGGATTGTACTCTTTCACCGAAATTTGGCCAAGCAGTTTCACAAATGTCCAGATTTCAGTTCAGCCGTCTATAGGGAATATCAGATGAGGTTATGGACCCCCATAAGGTCTGCGACATCCACATTGGTGCCGTCATTCTCAAAGAAAAGGGATGTGCGGTGCCTCGGGATATGAGCTTCCGAGCCGGCGACTGCGAGTCTAATTGAGTATTAGTTATGTCACCGAACAACACTAACCATCGGTGAAAAAACTGTGACAGAATACCTGTCCCTACAAAACTACGCAATATGCTTGCCGAGGAAGTCTTTTTGCTTGACAAAAGGATTGTAGCGTTGTAATTGATCTTCCATTACAATAGATCTTCTTAATTTCCATGCTGAGGTGCCTTTTTTGTTTTTTCTTGACAGCAATCTTGAAACCATGTTAATCGATCACACAAAATCGGAAACTGAAGTTTCCGCAACCAGACTTAGTTTTCATAAAAGCCAAGCCACGAAGGCCTGTTGTTTTGCAGATGCAATGGATCCTCGTGGCTTTTTTTGTGGGAAGGAGGTGAGATACGAGGCTGTGACTCTTCAGCCCCTAAAGAAGTTCTTATCAATTGCACTGATTATAAACAAAAGGAGGAATAAGAGGATGAAGAAAACAACCCTAGTCATTTTGTCCTTAGTTGGGATTTTCTGCATGATTTTGAGCTTGTCACCACAGGTTGTTTACAGTGATGCATCCAACCAGGAGTTGGAACAGAGACTTGAACGCCTCGAAAAACATGTCGGCACGGAAGAAGAAGGATCTGAAGCCGGAGAAAAGTCAGTTCTCGATCGACTAACCATAGGCGGCGTTATGGCGGGTGCCTATCAGTATCAGAATGTGAGTAATGCCCCTGACACCAGTGACACGGGAAGAGGCGGATTCGTTTTCCAGCCTGAACTCGGCATCGCCTTGAGCGAATATGACGAGATTGTCACCAAATTCCAATTCGCGGCCGGTAACGGATTGAACGCCGTATCTCCCTTCATCTATACCCCCTGGGGTACTGACCTGGAAGACGACGTAAAAGACATCAATGGACGGAATCGTGACTACCTTCTCACGGCCTCGTACAAACACACGTTTGCATTTAGCGATGGCCATACACTGGGAATGACAGGCGGTCTCATCGATTCTACCGATTACCTGGATGAAAATGCCTTTGCCAATGATGAACTCACCCAGTTTATGAATGAGGTTTTTGTGAACGCCCCTGTGGCCTTTTTGCCGTCTTATGATATTGGCGGTGCCCTGGAGTGGGAATATGGCAATTTCGCCTTCAAAGGGGTGGTCATGAATGTGGGTGAAAATGACTACGGGAGATCCTACAACTATTTTGGCGGGACGGTCGGCTACACCCTTGATACCGGACTGGGTGAAGGGAACTACCGCGTGACTGGCGGTTATACGACCAAGGACTTCGATGATCCCGATGGGGAGAGCAAAAAGTATCTGGGATCCGCCGTGTTGTCTTTCGACCAGCAGCTGGGTGAAATCCTCGGGGCATGGGTCCGTTTTGGGTGGCAGGATGATGATGCGGCCGTCGCAGCTAAGTATCTGTATTCTGGCGGCATTGACATCAGTGGCAACCTTTGGGGGCGTGAGGGTGACAACGCCGGAGTCGCTTATGCCTATCTAAACGACGGCAATGCGGATGATATTGACAACAGCCAGGTCTTTGAGGCCTATGTCCGATTTTCGCTGCTTGAATTCTTGGCGGTCACGGCAGATGTTCAGTACATGAAAGACGATTACAAAGCAGGTGACAACCCCAAGGGGTTTATTTATGGTGTCAGGGGCGTGGTTGAGTTCTAGAACCCAGTCCAAGGACCCGGGATCTATTCTCCCCCGAACCTTGCTTACAATTTTCAATCGCCGGCTTTACGTTTGATGGCGAATACTTTGCCGCTATTGATCGAGAAAAGAATAATACCGACAACAAGGCCTATAAAGAAACGGCATGGGTTATCGGCGTTGCCTATCAGGTGATCGAGCCTCTCGAAATCGCCATCCGCTATGAAGACTTCGATATTGACCACGACACGGTCACAGACGGAGACTTTGATTACACTCTGGCCGTCGGGGCCAACTACGAAATCCTGGAAAACGTCACTCTCATGGCCGAATACCGGAAACTTGAACAAGAAGATGCTAATGATGGCAGCTACTATGAAACGGGAGCCAATGAGTTCAATTTCAGGGTGGCGGTAGGTTTTTAACCGACTGATGCCGACCTTCTAGCTTAGAGTCAAACCTGTAACCAGAAGCCCCCGGATGGCCTCGCCATTCGGGGGCTTCTTTTTCGTTATGAAATCGCAAAGCGATTTCATACAACGGGACTGCGTCGCTTCAAATTGAAGACTCCTATACGACAATGTGAGGGAACCTTCCGGTTTCGTGAACGTTGCACCTTGCAGGGCATGGCCACCAGTCTACTCCTCCAGTATCCCATGTATGAAGCTCAATACGTCCTTCAAACAGCGCTCCCTGGAAGTCCTCACGGATGTCTGCTTCTTAACGTGCTTATGGTGAGGAAACGTCTCTATGTTTCTGTGATGAGGTGCGTTATCCCATCCCACGATGAGGTCGTTGTTTCCATTAAGCCAATAGTAGCTGTACGAAACCAACTGCCCGTCAATAAGTGACTCGGATACACGCAGGCTACTACCGTCCGTCAGCGTGAGTTTTGCCCGTACGATTTCTGTGTCAACATCATGCTCGCACAGTAGATGATCAACCTTTGAAATGATGTCACCAAACTGGCTAAGCAGGTTCCAAACAGAGCCACTATTCACCAATCTGCTCCAACTTTCCTATTAGTGAGGATAGCCTTTTGTTGACCTCCTCATAGTGGCTCCATTCAACCCAGTCCTCGTGCTGGGTGATATCCGCATCATCAGGAAAGGATTCGATGAACTTGTCAAAGGTCATTCCGTGTCGCTTCTCAAGCTCCGCTATCTTCTGCTTGGCTTTCCTGTGTTTCTCTCTTTTCTCAGCCAGCCTGCTGAAAACGACATGCCTGATCGCAGATTCCAAAATAGCTACTTGTTCGGATTTGTAAATATCTGCCAGCATGCCCGGAACCTTCACCTCTATGGTTTCCATGCTCTGGTCCTCCTTCTCAGACAGGCACCCGAGTACAGCACTCTGAGCCTGCCTTCGTCTATAAGCGCTTTCACTATGTGCCTTCCAGGATTTGTTATTACCGGAAGGCTACAGTCACCAGGTTTGTATGCTATCACACTCAAGACTAATATCAAGAAAAACGGCACTTGTACAAAACGCCGTTCTTGTCTTGAAAAAACGAATGCATTGTGATTCCATAATAAGAAAGAGCATGCACGAGATAACCGCTTGGAGGTGATCGCCTTGATTTCGCGTGAAGAGGCTATCAGGCGTCTGGAAGACGCTGCCTTGGATGGCGGCATGCTTGATGCAGCCAAGGTTGGCGTTCTAGCAGCTTCGGCACTGAGTGCGATGCTAGGAATGGCGCTTCTGATCTTTTCCCTTGGGAAACGGTGAGCCAAATATACATGTTCGTGATAATGTATTGTCGCCTTCTTAGGTGTTCTGTAATCTTTTGATTTCATGAGCGATTTTACGACTTAGGGCAGCCAGGGCACGGCTCTTGGCTGCCACGAGCGCTTCGTAGTCCTCCGTGGCAACGGGCTCCCTTATTATGGATTTTTTCACCAGGAGTGTTTCCTTGGCTTCGCACCCGGTCACTGCCCAGGTGACATCCAGTTGCACATACTCACCCAGCCGGCCTTCAAACTGTTCAACATCAAGAGCAATCCGGTATGTCGGATCAA
>JADFWI010000006.1 GCA_015222985.1 Pseudomonadota bacterium
AGGTACTTGCTGAGTGAAACCCCCTTGAATGCCATGATGTCAGGCATATATGGACCCAAGAAGGCATAGCTGGTAAAGATAACAGCGATGACAGATAGAGCCGGCCCGATTATTCTTCTTGTGGCCTCAAGCAGCAGTACTACAAGGACAGTTCCAAACACGAGGTCTCGGGTAATCGGCGAACCGGCCCTCATGGCGAGCCCCTCGTAGTCCAAAGCCAGGTAAAGCGCTGTTAAGGCGCCCAGGGCCGCAAAAGCATAATCGATAATCGGTATACGGTCTGTAACGGAAAGAAAGCCAAAATACCTCGTGGGTCTTTTGAGGCACGGATTCACGAAAAAGAGAAGAGATATTGCAAAAGCGAGGTGGATCGCCCTTTCTGTTGTGCTGTTAATCACAACAACACTGGGAAGTGCCAGTTGAAAAAGGGCCCACGAAATGGCGATAGCCGCAACAAGGTAGTGTTCGTGTGCCCGCAGTGTTCGGATATAACCGGTTTCAGCTTTAAGGAGATCCTCTGCTTTCTGGATTCTTCTCATACATTTCTCGCCATGATATGATTGCTGGCAGGGTCTTTCTGTTCTTGGCAATGACTTTGCCTAATCATAAATATCCGGCCACGTTGCCTGGGTATGATTGGTCCGCCGTAGGCGGATTGATATCGCCCGGAAGAAAAGCCTTCAACCCCGGCGCTTGTCGTAACCATACAGCCTGGACTTCCTTGAGAAGTAACGCCCTTTCTCTCTAGCTTCGATAAGAGAGGACAGGCACAGGTGAATGGCGAAACATTTTCTCTGCTACGGACCCGAGCAATACGTGCGGCAAATCACTGCGGCCCTTGGCGCCCATGACGACCAGATCCACAGCTTCTTCCTCTATAACCTGCAACAGTTTTTCAGCAGGATGTCCTACTTTGCAGATGCTTCTTACTCTCTCAATGGGAAACGAGATGGTTTCTAACATCTTTTCCAGTGAAGCTGCCCGTTCCTCCTTGACGCCTTTGACGTATTCATCGACATCCACCCTGTAGCCCATTGCTTCTATCCGACCGACGGCCTGCACATCTCGTACATTGATCACGTTGGCCACAACCAGTTCGGCATCCAGATCATTTGCCAGCCTTGAAGCATAATTGAGTATGCCTTCTGAGTACTTTGAAAAGGCTATGGCCGCCAAGATTCTCTTTATCTCACTCATAGTGCCTCCCAACCGGGATAAAGCGTTCGACCATTCCCTCATAAATCCCCCTGCCCCCCCTTCTTAAAGGGGGGATTTAGAGGGGATTTTTCAAGTAACCGCACAGATTGAATGTTTGTGTTGTTATTTCAGGCCCGCCTCTTTGTAATACTTCATGGCACCGGGATGGATAGGCGCACTCATGCCTTCCAGCATATTCTCTTTTGTGAGGACCTGATAGGCCGGATGGAGCTTCCTGAAGGACTCAAAATTTTCAAAGACCTCTTTGGTGATGGCATAAACCACCTTGTCAGGCACTTTGGCCGAGGTGACAAAGGTGGCTTTCACACCAAATGTCTGTGTGTCCGTTTTGTTGGTGGCCCCGGGATAGAGCTTTTTGAGGATAACGGCTTTTGCATAGTATGGATATTTTGAAAGGAGCTTGGCAACGTCTGTGATGGGCACGAAATGGACCTTTCTTGCACCGGCGGTTGCCTCCTTGATTGCCCCGCTGGGATGACCCACGGTATAGAAGAAGGCATCAATGCGACCGTCCTGAAGGAGCCCTGGGGCCTCAGCCGCCTTAACACCCTCAGCTTTGAGATCTTTCTTGTAATCAATGCCGGCATCTGTCAGTGCATCAATGGAATTCTGGCGTTGGCCGGAACCGGGATTCCCAATGTTGACACGCTTTCCCCTGAGATCCTGGATGTTCTTGATTCCGGCATCATCTGCAGCCACCAAGGTGATGGATTCCGGGTGAATGGTGAACACCGCTCGCAGATCCTTCTGAGGGCCCTTGTCTTTCCACTCGGCAAGACCGTTTATGGCCTGATACTGTCTGTCGGACTGTACAACGCCGAATTCGAGATCCCCTGCCATGATGGCATTGACATTAAAAACCGATCCGCCTGTGGACTCCACCGTGGCCCGAATTCCATATTCTTTACGCTTCTTGTTTACGATCTTGGCGATTGCGCCGCCCGTGGGATAATAAACGCCAGTAATGCCGCCTGTTCCGATGGTGACAAAAGTGGCCTTAGCTTGAACCGGGACGGGAGCCATTGCTGCTGCGAAGACAATTCCAAAACACAAACCCATAGCCAAAACGAAAATCCGTTTCATCATTAACCTCCCTCTCTGGTATGGGTTTAATCATTCTGCGTTTCCACGCGGCCTGTCAATGGGTCACGTTGACCAGAAATACCTTTCTTCCTCCCTCCTTTCTTATATCGGTCTTCGGTCTACAGTCATCGTTGTAAGATAACATGACTCCCGTGCTATTCCGGAATATTTGGAAGGGTCGTGACTTCTCCCTTGTAGTTTTTCAAGGTGTACTCTTTTTCTGTCTTATTGACAATGTAATAGTCAGGCACCAATGGGATTTTCCCAATATTTGTGGCAATAACATACATAGGCTGGGCAAGGCCGGTGGTATGGCCGCGAATGGCGTCTCGAATCAGCTCGGCCCCCTTTTCAACCGGCGTACGGAAATGGTCTATGCCCGGAGCAGGCTCACAATAAAACACATAGTAGGGCCGAATTCGAACCGAAAGGAGTTTTTGGTGTAGTTCTCTGAAGGTCTTAACATCATCATTGATTCCTTTAAGCAACACGGCCTGATTCCCCACATTGACACCACAGCAAAGCAGACCGTAGACAGCCTGCGCAGTCTTTTCCGTGATCTCCTTGGGGTGATTACACTGCGTATTTACCCATATGGGCACTTTGTGGTAAGGGCTCAGGGTCTTCTTGAGCCCGTCAGTAATTCGATGTGGCAGGACAATGGGCGTTCTGGTGCCAAAACGGATCATCTCAATGTGGGGGATCTCTCGCAGTTTTCGGATAAGGTGTTCTATTTTGTCATCTGACAGAATGAAGGGGTCCCCACCGGTAATCAGCACGTCACGGATCTCTTCGTGTTCACGTATCCACGCCAGGCCTTCCTCCACATCAAAGCGGAGCTTGAGATCCCGGTCCACCACGAGTTCTTTGCGAAAGCAGTGGCGGCAGTAGTTGGCGCACATGTCGGTAACCGTAAAGGCAATACGGTCATAGTACTGCCTGGCAATACTGTCTGGTCTCACCTCGTCAGTTGCGCGGTTTTCTTTCCAGATAAGATAATTGGGAATTCCGTAACGGTTCTCCTTCTCCTTCATGGAAGGGACCACTTGCCTGCGGACAGGACAGTCGGGGTCGTCTCGGGCCATCAGAGAAGCAAAGTAAGGGGTCGTTCCCCATTTGGTGTCAAGGTCCGTGATGGCCTTTTCTTCCTCAGAGGTGACATTGATGAACTCCTTAAGTCTCCTAAGTGTGTTGACGCTGTTTTGCAACTGCTCCATCCATTTTTCCATTGCCCGCTTCTCCTTACGTATTGGAATGACGGCGCCAAGGGCTTGCGCAAGCCCTCAGATACCCAAATACTCGCTGTGCTCTCTGGCAGTGACATGAGTTCTGTGCTCTTCCCATTCGGCGATTTTCAGCCTCATGTAATGGTCATAAATCCTGTCTCCCAACAGGCCTTTCAAGAACTTGCTCCTCTCCGCTTCCACCAAGGCCTCGAACATGCACTTGGGCAAAAAGCGTCTGTCCCAAACACGGTAATTCCTCATTATTTTCTTATATGTGCTCCCAACATCAGGCCGGCCACAGTCAAGGCCGTCCTTTATGCCCTGGAGTCCCATTGCAATCAAGCATGCTATCTGGAGATACACGTTACCCGTGGGGTCAGGATTTCTCAATTCAATCCTTGTGCTTTCAGGACTGACGGCATAGGGGACTCTCACCATGGAACTCCTGTTCTTCAGCCCCCATCCTCTGATGACAGGGGCCTCCCGCTCCACAACATAGGCCTTGTAAGAATTGAAAGTCGAGGCCATTATGATGGAGGTCTCCCTGGCATATTTCAAAATGCCCCCAATGAATTGCCTGGCGGTCTTGGTTAGATTATGCTTTCCGTCGATTTGGTAGAACAGGTTTTTGCCTGCCAGATCTTGCATGGAAAGGTGAATGTGGAACGCATTTCTGTTCTCTCCCTCAAACGGCTTGGGCATGAACGTGGCGTGATAGCCGTGCTCATCTGCGACCTTCTGGGCCACATAGTCGAAGAGCACGGTCCGGTCAGCCGCTCCCAAAGGGTCCTGACACTCGAAGTTGATTTCATGCTGCGATGCGGTGACTTCATGGTGCGCCTTTTCAAACCGTATGCCGCATTTGCCCAGTATGTCTATAATCTGATCCCTCACGGCCTCTCCCTTGTCGTGGGGGTCGGCGTGAAAGTAACCTGCCTTATCAGAATGAATATCTTCACTGAACTCGTCGCTTTTCAGCAAAAAGAACTCGTGCTCCGGCCCCAAGAGGAACCTTGAATTATGCTCGGATTCTGCCCTGGCCAGAACACCCTCCAGCACGGCCCTGGCGTCGGATCTTGCCCGCCTCCCCGCCTCATTCATTATCTTGCCTATAAAGAACCCGAGTTTCTTGTCCTTGAACTCCACAACCCTCAGGCTCTCCGGCACGGGGCAAAGCAACCGATCACTGTCGTCAACTGTGCTAATGCCGGCTACGGAGCTGGCATCAAAGCCAATTCCTTTCTCGATTATTCTCTCTATGTTTTCAGGATTTACCGGCAGGGCCCTGACCCTGCCATTAAGATCGGTAAAAAAGATCTTCGTAGAATCAACCTCTTCAAGCCTTTCCCGGATATCTCCCGTGTCAACTCTCTTTGTCATGTTCTCCGTAGCCTCCTAAGTTCATGATCCTCAATCTATTGCCCTGGCTTTCACTTCCCGGATATCGACACCTTCGCGCGCCAACAGCGCGGCTGCCACTCCGATCGGATGCCCGTCGCCTGACCGGCAGCCCGGGGCTCACGAAGGGCTTTTGTCTTTCATGAAGCATACCTGAACATCCTCTTCCCTGATTTTTCTCAGGGCCGCAAAGGCGCCCTTCAAAAAGGCATCCGTTACGTCAAGACCGTTGTCGTTAAGAACCCTGGCCCGGCCGTCCAAGACATCGAATCCATCGCCTCCGTGAAGATATGAAGGGACTCTGGGGGTAGGAAGGCCTCCCAATTGTTCAGGACAGACAGGAAGCACGGCTTCATTGGCAACCCGTTTCACCAGTGTTGGACTGGGGCTGGTCCTGCCGTCATACCGGCAGTGGTAACCAAGAAGACAGGCGCTTGCAGCAAAAGCGTATTTTTTTGTGGTAGACATATGGCTGGGACCTTAGAGGTAAATCCAGAGGCCGCTCACACACGCCCTAGGAAGCCATGGCAGAGGCCAATTTCTGGATTCCAATGAATCCGAACCATAGGCTAAAGACTATGAGACCAGAAGCACAGACTGCTACAACCCCTTTGTACGTCTTGTCCTTCATGAACCCTCGGCCCCTTGAGACGGCAAGGGACACAGCGGAGTACCAGGCAAAGTCTGCCAGAATGTGTCCCGAGAAAAAAGTGATTACGCCCACAGCGCCGAATTTCATAGCATATACAATATAGCCCAAACCGATGGTTGCCCACCAGATGAGCCAGTAAGGGTTGGCAAGGCTCATGAGTATCCCGGACAACACCGGATGGGCGCCTGCCGGGGCCTTCTGATCAAGCTCAAGGGTCAAGGATGGAATGGACCGGAACATCCCCACGGCCATCCATATCAAGATCAAGGCCCCGGACAGCGCGATAATGCCAAAGACGACATCTTTCCTGAGGTACGGCCCGAGTCCGAGGAGCAACAGAATAACCAGGCAAAGCTCAAGTATGCCGTGACCTACTATAATCAGAGGGCCGGCCCAAAACCCGCGCCTGGAACTCTCGGTTATGGTGACCGTTAGAACAGGGCCGGGCATGAGGGCGCCGGACAGGGCAAGCACAAACGATGTTCCGAAGATACCAACAAGTACAATGATGGGATGGGTGCCGGTCACTTTTCTCTCTTCAACGGTTACTTTTTCGTAGCTTTTCGTTGATACCAATCTTTTTCGCATGAATCAACAAACAAAGGGAAATAATCCTTGATTTTTGAAGCAAAGTCTCATATAGGCAGTTTTCTTGTAGACATAAACCGCATATACAACTCCGTAAGCTGCAAGATCTTAGAGTCGGTGTGGAGCAGACATGAACAGATTGCGTGTTAAGTGTGTCAAATGCGGCAAGGAGTGGGAAAAAGCTTCCGCTATTCCCTGGGGGCCTGACGATATCAGCTCGTCCCTTTGCGACTCGTGCTTCAGGGAGGTCATCTCTCCCATCATTCACAAGAAACAACTCAAGGAAGGCAACTTTGCCTGCTTCGGCAAAGGGGCCACCCATTGCGATCAATTAGAATGCAAGTATAGACAATGGTGCCTGCGCATGGAAGAGTCGGAAGAAGCGCCAAGAAAAGACGATGAAGACCGTCTGGCCGTGGCAACAGTATGCCACTGATACCACCACCCCGGCCTTATTGACCCTGACGTTGCAAAAGTCAGGAGTTGTTCCTCTCATCAAAGACCCGCCTGCTCTTTCTTTCGGTACGTGGCAGAGTCCCGTAACCGACCAACTCCACCATGCCGCGAACAAGGAGGTGTCGTCTGATGCTATCTTCGAGCTTGGCGGTGATTGTTTCATCTTCGGAAAGATCTGTTGATTCACCTCGCTCCGCCCTGATAGTCATATAGTCCCGCCCTGATGCCCGCCTCAGGATGACCTGGTATTCACTCCCCACCTTATTCTCCCGGGAAAGGAGATCATCAATCTGACCGGGGTAGATGTTTACTCCCCGGATGATGAACATGTCGTCCGTGCGGCCCAGCAGAGGCCCGTGCATGGGAAGAACGCTTCCGCAAGAGCATGGTTCGGGTATAAGATGTGTCAAATCCCGAGTCCGGTACCGGATGAGGGGCGCTGCCTCCTTGCGTAGCGTGGTTACGACCATTTCGCCCGTTTCACCGGGAGACACAGGCTCTAGTGTTTGCGGATCGATGATCTCCAGTATGAAATAATCCGCCCAGTAGTGCACGCCTTCATGCTTCCGGCACTCAAGGCCCGTGCCTGGTCCGTAAAGTTCGGTCAGGCCGGGAATATCAAAGGTCTCCTCAATTCCGAAATACTCCTCGATCTTTTTTCGCATAGCCGCACTGTGCCGTTCAGCTCCAAAGATCACTTTTTTCACGGCAATCTTATCAGCAAGGTTTCGATGTTGAATCTCCTCAGCCATAAGAAGTCCCATGGAAGCCGTGCAGCAAAACACCGTGCTTTGAAGATCCACCATGACCTCACAGTGCATGTCACGATTCCCTGGCCCAACTGGCACAACCATGGCGCCAAAGCGTTCACAGCCCAGTTGAAAACCAACGCCCGCAGTCCATAGCCCATAGCCCACGGCAATCTGGACGCGGTCGTCTCGCGTCATGCCTGCCATTTCGTAGCACCTGGCAAACATATCGGCCCAGTCATCAATATCTTTGCGGGTGTAACAAAGGACCTTGCGCTTTCCCGTAGTCCCGGACGAGGCATGGACGCGCACAACCTTATCAAGAGGTACGGAAAGCAGAGGAAAGGGATATCCTTCTTTCAGATCCTGCGCGGTCGTGAATGGGAGTCTGTCAAGATCATCCAGTGACCGGATGTCTTCCGGTCGCACACCTGCCTCATCCATTCTCTTCCTGTAAAAGGAAGACCCTTGATAGGCGTGGTTTACGGTCCACTTCAATCCTCTGATCTGAAAATCCCTCAATTCCTCTTGTGTTGTCGCTGTTGGCATAAAGCCCTTCGCCATGATTCCCCCTCATGCTTATTTTACATTGAAAACCTGGTCCTGGGCCAGGTCGCCGACTTCGCCAGCCTACTCCGCCGAAGTGGCAACGGCTACGAAGGCCG
>JADFWI010000091.1 GCA_015222985.1 Pseudomonadota bacterium
CCTTCGGGTTCACCCCCAGGGAGATGATACGGCAGACGGTATTGGGCTGTAAGAGAAAGTTTATTTTCATCTTGTTTTTATGGTGCCAATGCTTGGAAGATCCAACTCATAGCAATGGCTGCAACACCTTAAACCCTAAGATAGTTTTGAATTATACACCTTCATAGCTTCTTCCACATTATTTCCATTGACAGTGATGGCATAAATGGCATTACACATCCTGATCGCGTCTTCTGAGGACTTTTGGTGAATGTTTCTGCCAGTAGCATCCCCTGATGCGCCACTGACAAATATTTGATCATGAATGCGTTGCAAAAACCCTTTTACATCTACACTTGAACCGCCTGCGCAAACGACCTTGGTGCGACCTGCTGCCAAAACAGCCTCTTTAAACAGATCTTTTGATTCATGGCCTTCCTTTTTTGGGTAGTTGACCTTTACAAAATCGCTGCCAAGGCATGCGGCAACACCCGTGGCGCCGGCAATCAAATGGGGATCTTTTTCATCTGCCACAGCCTTACCACGGGGATAGACCCACAGCACGGTTATCAACCCATGTTGGTGTGCATTATAGACAATTTGGGCTGCCTGACGAAGCATCTCCGCCTCATACTCACTTCCCAAATAGACTGTATAACCCACTGCCAGTATATTTAGTCCGCTGTTATCACGAAAATCCACTACCTTTCGAACATCCAACCACTGATTGCTGAATGGGTCAGACTGGGACGTCTTGACAAGATTTGTTTTGGAGTTCAGTTTCACCAGATAAGGCACATCAGGATAATCCATACCATATCTGGCAATCAAACCCAGTTGAGTAGCAAAAACACCTATCTTTGACTGACTTGCGATCCTGAATAGATGTTCCGGATCACCGTCATCCGGGTGAATTCCTTCACCATAAAAATCGCTATTTAAGTGCTCTACTTTTTGATCGCCCGCAAACAGCATCAATCGACCGCTGTTTCTTGTAATTGTTCGATAATTCTTGATATAGTTCTCTCTCACCGCCTTTGGAACATCCAGAGGTACTACAATATCATTCTCTTTAAGATCCATGCGCATTTCCTCCTTTACTGAAAACGCTGGGAAAACAATTGTTCATTGTTCTATTGGTTTCAGACAGAAGCCTTATACAGCGACCAGGCCAGTCTTCGACGTAGCATTGCACGCATTTCTTTCCTTGAATGCGTCCTCATACCGAAATTATTCATTCCGAGGATAGATAGCCCACATACGGGTCAACTCGTTTTCTTCATACCGAATTTGACGGTAGTGGACAGTTTCTTCTTTGTGGAGGAGGCGCACACCGACCCCATCTGTGACCCGGCCCACGTCGGCGGAAAGCGCCCCTATCTTTGTCAAAGCACCCGTCACATCAACTACTTGGATCTCTTTTATCATTCCCTTGCATTACGGCCAACAACTCGTCGTGGATTAGGTTGTTCGTCGCCAGGCAGCCTGGCAAATCCACGCGATATGGCTCCCCCTCCAGTGTGCTGCATCGCCCGCCCGCCTCTTTTATCATGAGCATCCCGGCAGCGGTATCCCAGGGCTTCAATCCTAGGTGGAAGTAGGCATCCAGCCACCCCGCCGCCACATAGGCCAGCGCCAGTGTTGCTGATCCCAACACGCGTAGTGTGCCACATTTCGGGATGATCCGATGCAGGAAGAGCAAAATACGCTCCCGCACCTCATTACTATGACCCCAGTCCTGCCCCACCAGTGCGTTTTCCAAGCTCGCCGCGCGGCTGACATGAATGGGTTTGTCATTGAGCCTGGCTCCACATCCCTGCTCGGCCACGAAAGTATGATCGCGCAGCGGGTCGTAGATGACCCCGATGCACGGCTCGCCGCCCTTCAGCACCCCGATAGAAACGGCGAAGACAGGGTGATGGTGTGTGTAGTTGGTCGTCCCGTCCAGCGGATCCACAACCCATGTATAACCGCTGCTGATTTCCCCGCCTCTGGCCTCCTCGGAGACGATGGTGTGATCAGAGAAGCGTGCCTGGATCAGCTCAAGGATGATCTCCTGAGCAGCTATGTCGGCATCGGTGACCAGATCACGGAAGCCCTTGACGGTGATTGAGCGCCCACTCGGGTAACGTTCAG
>JADFWI010000520.1 GCA_015222985.1 Pseudomonadota bacterium
GATATAAATGTCCCCTTATCGGCTAGGATGTATGAAAGGAGAATGAGCGGTTACAAAGCCATTGGATATGAGATTGGTGATTAGGGGATGTTTGGAACGGATTCCGCAAAAACCCAAGGCCCTCCAGGGCTCCAATACTTGGGGACATAAGCTTGCCCGGAAGTCGCTCTTAGCAGAGGAAACAGGAATTGCCGGAGATGAGAGAGAACTTCCAGGAGTTGGGGCACATCCTGCTCAATGCCACTCTTTCGGACAAACGCCGTCCACTGTACAGACTTAACGTCGTCGCGTGCAAATTCTTCTGTCAACGCCAGCGGGGGCTCTTGTGGAATCTCGGTCCTGCGTCTGCTGAAGGTGGCTCCGATCGCTCTGGTAAGAGTTTCACCATCAAAAGCGAAGTCACGAGCCAACACGTACAAATCGTAAAAGTCCTTCATCCGGCTGTTGGCAATACCCCGTACCACCACGGTTTGCAGTTTTTCGGCGATGACCGTCTCGTGCGGATAGGATCGGATGCGCGGTGCTGGGAAGTCCAGAAGCGTAGGATAGATGATTATTCTTGGTTCAGGAGTGACTACGTCACCGAATCCGACGTCCACTTGGAGGGGAATGCGGGCCTTGCCGAGAAAGGCCGTCAACATAACGCGTTGACCCTGGTATTCTTGTCCTTCGCGGATCGGCGCAACCTTTATTGTATCGGGATCAAATATCAGCCCATCATCCTCTACCTCGACACCACAGACGGCGCGGAAAATTTGCACGAGCCGTTTGTCGGAGTTTTCGCCGTGGCCAAGGAAGTCGATATCAACAGTTGGTCTGTGTGAACGACCTGTCCAGGCCATAAACAGCATGGCTCCCTTAAGAACGAAGTCTTCTGCATACTCTGAAACGCAAAGGCGGTAGAGAAACCGCTCAGCGGCGTACCGTGTCCAGACCAGGTTGGCATCATCCCCCGTTTCACGGATAATATCCAAGAGCCGATGTCGAACGGAAGCCGTTACATTTGATGGTTTATCCTTATTCAAACGGGTCATACGATCGCTTGCATATAGGGCCGTACGGTATTCGTCACCCGGCAGACCTTCGCATATTGCCATAGCTCGTCAGTCGTGCAAATTCGGTTGCGGATCACTTCGCGAAGCGCCTCAAGAGCGACGTCTAGCCCGATCTTGTTTCTATACTTGAAACAATCTGCCACTGTCTTGGCGGGATTGTAGACTTTCACAAGCACGCCCTCGACATCGTGTTCCTCAATTCCTTCGGTGAGAGCCTTTCCGGAAAAGCGCATGACCCGCAATTTGGGATGCTTGACCCGAGGACGGGCAGCTCTTCGATCTATGGCTATCCACGCTTCGTGTGGAGCCTGCGTCCCAATCTCGTGAAATCGAAGCGCAGAGAGCAGGCATATAACGCTCTTGGGAATTGCCTTCGCTACCTGTGCCAGTCCATGATTTGCAGTCACTTCAGCATCTGGAAGCATGTAGCGTCCCCGTCCGAGTAGCACAAGCTTGCCTTCTGCGCGGAGTTGCCTGAGGTATTCATGGTGAATCCCATGGGAACGCACTTCTGCGGTGGTCACGATTCCTGAATCGCGAACCAGTTCCAGTATCTGTTCTTTCTTATTATTACGATCCTTCATTTGCGCAATTATAGACATTTTTGAAAAACTGTCAATGTTTTTGCAAGACAGCATCAAGGTCCTTAACGAATGGGATCTTGGAACACCTTGGCTTACAGATTTCCTTTGACATCGACACCAGAATCAGCTAAATATTTCAACATGATATCAACCACGTGGGCCGGAAATCCTGTGTGGAAGCTGATTTGGAAATTCTGTATCCTATTTGTATCCTTTTCTGCCGACAGCATGCTAAGTATTTGATATCACGTTGCCCATCTTCCCTCAAAAGAGAGCGCTCCAGACCATCTCTAACCATTTTGCTAGTATAATCAGGCTGTAACGCAAAACAAGATCTGAAAGTGTACATGAACGCGGGTTCAGGTGCGCTTTCGGATTACCATGTTCATTAGTTATATTGACATAATTTCTTGAAAAAACTATAGAATCCGGTAGCCTAAAAGTGGTACGTGATTTCTGAGAGGTTTCCGTGAGCGACACATCCAAAATTGACCGTCTGATTGCAAGTGCAGAGTCAGAGCTGCAGAATCTCGAAGTCAAGCGGGCGGAGCTTCTTGCCAAGATTTCGTCCTTAAAGACCCGAAGGAGCCAACTGCTTGCAGGGCATTCTTCACCCATAGGGCTTCCCTCTGTGACAGGCCTCTCACCAGAAAAAAAGAAAATCGCTCTTTTTCGGTCCCTATTCCGAGGTCGGGAGGATGTGTTTGCCAGAAGGTTTGAGAGCGCCAAAACGGGGAAAAGTGGATATCAACCCTGTTGCCGTAAAGAATGGATAAAAGGCCTATGCAGGAAACCAAAGATCAAATGTCATGATTGTGAGTCCCGCGATTTTGTTCCCGTGTCAGACGAAGTCATTAAAAGCCACCTTTTGGGGCGTGATATAAGTATGAAACGTTCGAAACGCGATTACACTATTGGTGTATATCCGTTGCTCCCAGACGAGACCTGCTGGTTTCTCGCCGTTGATTTCGACAAAGAAGGCTGGTTGGATGACGTTTCTGTTTATTTGGATACATGCAGGATCTACAAGGTTCCCGCCGTCCTTGAACGTTCTCGATCGGGAAACGGAGGGCATGTCTGGATTTTCTTTTTGGAACCGATCCCGGCAGGTCTGGCAAGGCAACTTGGCGCCTTTATTCTGACCGAAGCAATGGAACAGCGTCCTGAAATCGGTTTTGGTTCCTACGACCGCTTCTTTCCAAGCCAGGATACGATGCCCAGAGGCGGATTTGGTAATCTTATCGCGTTACCGCTTCAGAAGAAGCCAAGAGAAAAAGGAAATACCCTTTTTCTCGACGAACACTTTGTTCCCCACACTGACCAATGGGCATTCCTTTCTTCAGTTAGCCGGATGTCTTTTTCAGAAGTCGAGGCAGTCGTAAGCCAAGCTTCAATGCGTGGAGGAATCATTGGCGTTCGGATGGTCACCACGGACGAAGAAGACGGAGAGCCCTGGCTTGAACCGCCATCAAGGGAAAAGAAGGAACTTCCGATTTCAGGGCCTTTGCCAAAGCAGATTGAGTTGGTTCTCGGGAACCAGATATATATCGAAAAAGAGATTCTCCCTCCTGCGTTAAAGAACCGATTGATCCGTCTCGCAGCATTTCAGAATCCAGAGTTTTACAGAGCACAGGCCATGCGATTCCCGACATTTGACAAGCCTCGAATCATCAATTGCTGTGAGGACTTCCCGAAGTATATCGGTATTCCGAGAGGGTGTCTGGAAGAGGTGATATCTCTGTTGGAATCATTCGGGATAAGAACCGTGTTGAAAGATGAGCAATTTGAGGGGCGTAAGATCGATATTAGATTCCAGGGTGTTCTCAGGCCAGAGCAGGGAAAAGCCGTAGAGGCGCTTTTGAGACATGACACAGGGGTTTTGTCCGCTTCAACGGCTTTTGGGAAAACGGTGGTAGCAGCTTTTCTCATTGCCAAGAGAGAGGTAAACACGCTCGTAATGGTTCACCGGAGGCAGTTGCTCGATCAATGGATAGCGCGATTGACCACGTTCCTTGACATTGATCCAAAAAAAATCGGCCAGATAGGTGGGGGCAAGCGAAAGCCAACAGGAGTAATTGACGTAGCAATTATTCAAAGCTTGAGCAAAAAAGGGATCGTAGACGATATCGTTGGAGACTATGGACATCTTGTCGTGGACGAATGCCATCATGTTTCAGCCAGGAGCTTTGAAATAGCTGCTCGCCAAAGTAAAGCAAAGTATGTGACGGGGCTTTCTGCTACTGTTGTTCGGAAGGATGGTCACCATCCCATTATTTTTATGAATTGTGGGCCGATAAGATACAAAGTTGATGAGCGAAAACAGGCAATTAGAAGGCCTTTTACTCACAAGGTAGTGGTGCGTAAAACGCAATTTCAATTGCCTACTCATTTGAAGATAAAAGAGCCATTAGCTATTCATGAATTGTATGCTGCACTGATTTCTGACGACAAGCGTAATAGTATGATTATTGAAGAC
>JADFWI010000092.1 GCA_015222985.1 Pseudomonadota bacterium
GAAAACCAGATACGCTTTACGCCCCATTCCAGAAATCCCAACACTGCCTATGCTGGGAATGCTTGTCTATCGTATGGAGTTATCACATATGTGGCCGATCCTTGAAAGCGCGATGGAATTCAGTCGGCTAAGATTAGAATGCTTTCCTCTCGAAGAGAAGACCAAGAAACTTCCACCGTTAGAGCAACTCACCGAGGAAATTGCTGAACTTTCTTCCCGCATAGCTAAAATAGCTCCCCAAGTCCTTTCCTTAGATATAAACAGCCGGTCTGGATTGCCGCCTGACACAAATCGCGAGGAGCTAAATGGACTTCAAGCTGCCATAAGAGCCATGCGCACCGGGTTAGCCGAAGGTGTGATAAGAAATGAAACCAAACGAGTGCTAAAAGAACGCGCTCCAATGGTTCTGAAACATTTTCCCTGTTGGGCGGTGACAAATCTCTCAGCAGGTACTCGCATTCCCTTGGTGCCCGGGCTTTTTGACATGGCCATTGTGGACGAGGCCAGCCAATCAGACATCCCATCGGCCATACCCATTCTATTCAGGGCACGGCAAGCTGGCGTGGTGGGCGATCCATTTCAGCTAACTCATTGCTCCAAGTTGTCAACTTCAAGGGACACCATGCTTCGCCGCTCGGTCAGTATAAAACGGGTGGAAGACGTCCGCTTTGCATATACAGAAAGTTCTCTCTACGATCTTTTTGCAAGCACTAATTATGTAGAACCTATCTTTCTCAGTGAGACCTATCGCAGTGCGACCGCCATAGCTGGCTATTCCAACCATACTTTCTACAGCGGCCGTTTGAGAGTCGCCACAAACCAAGAGCACCTGAGTGTTCCCTCAGGTATGAAGGTTGGTATTCACTGGACTGATGTTCGTGGGAGTATTCAAAGCGGAGGGGGGAGCGGATGCTACTGTCAGGAAGAGGTTGAGACCGTGGCAAAATTAGTGCGGAATATCCTCGTAGACAATGATTTTCAGGGGAGCCTCGGAGTGATCGCACCATTTCGTCAGCAGGCCAACCGTCTTCAGGACGCTATTTTTGATAACGGTGTGCCTTATGATCGCCTTACACAAGCCAAAGTTCATGTAGATACGGCGCACGGATTTCAGGGCGACGAACGGGACGTTATCATATTTAGCCTTTGTGCTGGGCCTGACATGCCGCGTGGTTCGCGCATTTTCATTCGGGAAACAGGCAATCTTTTTAATGTAGCTGTTAGTAGGACACGGGCCGTGCTTCACGTGATTGGTAACCATGATTGGGCTAAATCCTGCGGAATCAAGCATGTGCAGAATCTCGCCGCGCCACCTCAAGTTTTGCAGCCCGAACCGAGCCGAGGTCCTTGGCACCCCCATGAATCTCCATGGGAAAAAAATATGTATGAGGCCTTAGTTCAGGTTGGGCTTGATCCCATGCCACAGTTCCCGGTATTGAGCCGTCGCTTGGATTTAGCGCTGATTAGAAGGAATGGAAAGTCATTGAAAATCGACATTGAGGTTGACGGCGACTGCCACAGAAATCCAGATGGGTCCCGAAAAATAGACGATATTTGGCGTGATATCCAACTTCAGGGAATAGGCTGGAAAGTGATGCGGTTCTGGGTCTATCAGTTGCGTGAAAACATGGATGATTGCGTGAAGAAGATCGTGGAGGTTTATAACAAAAATGCAAGAGACAAATAACGCCCACACCACTCCGTCGCCCAAATCAGAAATTTCCAGCGATGCCGTTTCGGGCAGTGCCTTGGACAGGGCCTTTCCATCTCCATGGCTCATAGGCGGATTGATTTTCTTTGTGGTGGTTTTGAGCGTCCTGTCCGGCTGGAAGATTGTTAACCTTGACCGAGAACGCGCTATCCTCGACAGCGAAAGAAAATTACTGGAGAGGGATAAAAAGGCATATTCTTCCATATTGAAGGATCTTCCACAAATGGAGCAAAGACAGCAGATTCTGCAAACAGCCTTGTCCGATCTGCAGGGCCAAGTGGACGCCCTGAATATTCGCTCTGAAAGTCTGAGAATTAAGACGCAAAGCGCAAGAGAGGAATTGGAACGGGCCAAGGCAGAGCGCACTGAGACGGTAGAAGCCAGGTCGGTGGCCAGAAAAGAATACACAAAACTCCGCGGAATGATAGAAACGGCAAGAGGACAACTCCCAACGTTGCAGCAGCAGGTGGCCGATCTCGGAGAACAGAGGAAGACCCTCAGGGAGAATACAACCCAACTTCATGCTCAAATCTCAAGCCTTCAGGCAGACATCGAAGGGCTTGAGGAAAAAAGAGTAAACAAAGAAACTATTTTA
>JADFWI010000521.1 GCA_015222985.1 Pseudomonadota bacterium
GCTGAACGAGCGCCTTGGCGCCGTTGTCTTTGGTTCGGACCAGGGCATGGTGGGCCAATTTAACGAAGTGATTGCGCAGCATGCGGCCACTGAAATGGATAGACTCCATGTCACGCGAGAAAGCCGCAAACTCATGGCCGTGGGCATGAGGGTTTCCGCACGGCTGGAAGAGGCTGGGCATCCGGTTGAAGATTACATTCCTCTGCCGGGCTCCGTGGCTGCCATTACGCCTGTTGTGCAGGACGTGGCGCTCAAGATAGAGGCGTGGCGCTCAAACGAGGGAATCGGCCAAGTCGTCCTTTTTCACAACACCCCGCTCTCGGGCGCCTCCTATCGCCCTCGCACCCTCTATCTTCTCCCGGTGGACCTCCAGTGGTTTCAAGACCTGGAACACAAACCGTGGCCCTCGCGGGCGCTTCCATTCTTTACCATGGATTGGAACCGGCTTTTTTCATCACTGATTCAAGAATATCTCTTTGTGTCCCTCTACCGTGCCTTTGCAGAGTCACTGGCAAGCGAGAATGCCAGCCGGCTCGCCTCGATGCAGGTGGCTGAAAAGAATATAGAAGATCGTTTGGAAGAGCTCAACGCTCAATTTCACCAACAACGGCAAAGTGCTATCGACGAAGAACTCTTCGACCTTGTGGCAGGCTTTGAGGCCGTCGCACGCACAGGATAGCCTATAGTGAAACTCGTACATGCCCATATTGTCATAGCACTCTTTGCGACTCTGGGTTTTACTGAAAGGGTCAAAGCTGGCGAGAGGGTTTTTCCTTTTCAGCCTGGTGAGAAACTGACTTTTCAACTAAAATGGGGTTTTATACCTGCCGGAGAGGCCGTCCTTGAAGTGCTCCCGATAGAAACCATAAACGGCGTTAAGTCGTACCATTTTGTAATGCTTGCGAGAACCAATTCATTCATAGATCTTTTCTACAAAGTCCGTGACAGAATAGACGCCTATACGGATGTAGAAATAACCCACTCAATTTTCTACAAGAAAAAACAGCATGAAGGGAAAACCAAAAGAGATGTGGTTGTAAATTTTGACTGGGGAAAAACAGAGGCTCAATATTCCAACTCTGGTGAAAAGAAAAAACCGATCTCAATATTACCCGGTTCCTTTGATCCGTTGTCCGTTCTTTATGCCTTTCGTCTTCATGAGCTGAAAGGGAATACGGAGATCGAAATCCCGGTAACTGATGGGAAAAAATCTGTAATGGGAATAGCAAAGGTCACAAGAAGAGAAAAAATCAAGTTGGCCGGCGGAACCTATGATACATATGTGGTTGAGCCTGAATTAAGACATATTGGCGGTGTATTTGAGAAAAGTAAAGATGCCAAACTCCACGTATGGATCACGGCAGATAAACGACGGATTCCCGTTAGAATAAAGAGTAAAGTGATAGTTGGAAGTTTTGTAGCAGAACTCATCGATTGTACTTAAAGACAAAGGAGGTAATAGGCTGTGATTGAGATTAATAAGATTCTTTTCCCAATTGACTTCTCAGAGTGTTCGGAAAGGGTATTCCCCGACGCTCTTGAGATGGCTCAAAAATTTAACGCCCGGCTTCATCTCCTGTTCGTGGCACGAGATTTGGTCTACCTGGCATCGATCGATGTAGCATCTGATGTATTGATGAACACATCAGCCGAAATTGCCCGCACAGGAGAAAGGCAGATGGAGGCCTTCTGTGAAAAACACCTGGGCGATTTTTCCAATTACGACACCAAGGTCGTAATTGGAAATCCTGAAGAGGAAATCTTGGAATTTGCCAAGGAACAAGGCATGGACTTGATCGTCATAGGCACGCACGGCAGAAAGGGATTGGAACGTACCTTAATGGGCAGCGTTGCCGAACGGGTAGTCAAGAATGCCTCTGTGCCGGTCTTGACCATAAACCCCTTCAGACCCAACGTCAAGTATGTGCACACCACTTGAAGCGACGCCAACGTCAGAGTAAATTGGACTTCCGAGACACTAAGTTATGCTGATCGACAAAAAACATGCGTCGGTAAAATTCAGCGAGGCCAAGCTTAAAAAAAGGCACAAGGCCCTTGCTGTCCTCTATGACATTAGCAGCGATCTCACGAGATCTCTCGCCCTTACGGAGATCTTGGATAGGGCTATCCTCAAGGTTCGGGAACATTTCAAGATGGATGCCGTGAGGATCTACTTGATGGATGAAGCCGAGAAATGCCTTGAGCTAGTCGCATACAAAGGCATTGCAAAGAAACATGTAAAGGAACTGCGCAAGATCAGAATAAGCGAGGGCTTTTCAGGCAAAGCGGCTCGAACAAAGAGCTTTATTGCTCAAAAGGTTTCAGATCTGGAAAACGGCACAAGGGCGGCCCTTCTGCACAGCAAGGGTTTTAATGTCGTCATATGTGTGCCTCTCATGGTGAGAGATAAGGTGCTTGGCGTCATGAATTTGGCCTCGAAACGCATGATTTCACTTGATGAGGCAAAAATCGATCTGTTGGTCGCCATAGGAAACCAGATCGCTGTTGCCATCAATGTGGCCGAGCTTTATGAGGACATACGGAACAAAGCAGAAGAGGTCAAGAAGAAGAAAGAGGAACTGGAATTCTTCGCCTACACGGTTTCACACGATCTCAAGAATCCGGCTATAGGTGTGTCGGGTTTTGCCAGGTTACTGACTGAAAGGTGTGAACATAGGCTGGACGAAAAAGGAAAAAAATACTGCCATCAAATCAGGAAGGCGGCCGAACAGATCGAAACATTTACTAAGGATATCAATGAATACATCAAGTCCAGAAAAGTCCTTTTCGATATGAAAAAGACCAATGTAAAGAGAATCATCGGACATATCAGGAATGAGGTGTCGCCAGTGCTGGAGGAGCGGAATATAACATGGTCGGAACCAGACACCATCCCGGAAATTATGGCTGATCAACAGGCAATGACCAGGGTCTTCAGGAACCTGATCGATAACGCGCTGAAACACGCCGGGGACGACCTCACCAAGATCACCGTAGGCTATGACCAGGACGCGAATTTCCATATACTCTCCTTCAGCAACGACGGTATTGGCATGAAAAAGAAGGATTCCGAGGTGATCTTTCTAATGTTCCGCAGACTTCCAGCATCTGAGCATACAGAAGGCTCGGGCCTCGGTTTAACCATTGTGAAAGAAATCGTGGAAGCCCACAAGGGAAAGGTCTGGTTTGAATCAGGACCAAAAAAGGGGACAACCTTCTATGTGGCTATTTCAAAGTATCTCGGAACATAGGAATGAGTATGGACCCGTGGCAACGTTTTGAAGCCATTTGCCAGGCAATGGCTGATCCCGCCTTTTATCCCCATTCAGTATCTCACCTTGAACGCCGCGACACCCATATTTCGTCCGTGTTTCTGACCGGAACATGGGTCTACAAACTGAAAAAACCTGTGGATTTTGGTTTCCTCGATTTTCGCGATCAGAATGACCGGCGTCGTTTTTGTGAACGCGAAGTCGACCTCAATCAAAGACTCAGCCACGGTATCTACCATGGAGTGGCAAAGATCTGCAAAAGCGAAGACGATCGGCTCTCTCTGGAAGAAAACGGGCAAGTGATGGAATATGCCGTCAAGATGAGGCAGTTGCCTGATGCCGTGAGTCTCAGGCAACTCCTGAAAAAGAACAGAATCGGCCGGGCCCACATGAAAAAACTTGGACAGACGCTGGCCGCTTTTTATGAAAGGAGCAACCGAGGTCCGGAGATCGATCACTACGGTCAACGAGACGTGATCAGCTTCAACATGGAAGAGAGCTTCAGGCAGTTGGAGCCGTTTGTAGGAGATGTCCTGGAACGAGAAAAGTGGGAATTCATTTGCCAGGTCAGTCGCACTTTTCTTGAGCATCGGCGCGATCTTTTTGACAGGCGCGTGGAAACAGGCCGCATTCGTGATGGGCACGGTGATCTGCGTGCTGATCATGTCTATTTCTATAGAGGCCTTCAAATCATTGACTGCATAGAGTTTAATGATCGCTTCCGATACGGGGATGTGGTGGCGGATTTGGCCTTCCTTCACATGGATATGGAACATCTGGGTTATCCGGAGTGGAGCAGAGCCTTTCTGGCTGCCTACGTTGATGCGGGCAATGATCCGGGGCTCTATGTATTGCTCGATTTCTATGCCACCTATCGAGCCATTGTGAGACTGAAAGTCACCTGTCTTCGGCTCAAGGAAGTGGAAAGGGCCGAGCAACAGGTTCTAATGGCTGAGGCACGGCTTTACATGGATCAGGCCTATCAATATGCCATACAATTCAGCAGGCCGACTCTCTGGGTCTTCTGTGGCTTGCCTGCCACGGGGAAATCTTCACTTGCCCGGGAGCTGGCAAAAGCGCAATTGATCCCATTGTTTCAATCCGATCTTGTTCGAAGGGAAAGGCAATCTGATCCCCGTCACGAGGTTCTTCCCTTTGGTCAGGGCATCTATCGCCCTGGAATGCGTCATCGCGTATATGCTCAGTTGTTGGCCCTGGCCCAGGAAAAACTCAAAGGAGGACGGTCTGCAGTCCTGGATGCCACCTTTTCACGCCGCAAGTGGAGAGATGACGCTCGGCAATTGGCTGGAGATCTTGATACCAATCTTGTTTTTGTGGAATGCCTTTGCAAAAAGGAAACGATCCGTTCCAGGCTCAAGGAACGCGAAACTGTATACAGCCTCTCTGACGCACGTCTTGAGCATTTCACACAGATGCTGGAGGACTTTGAACCCATTAGTGAACTTTCACCGAAAATCCACTTGACGATAGATACGGACCAACCACTTTATAACGCCTTTGGTCATGTTCTCTCACAAGGCTACGCCTGCAAATGCGATCAGGTGAAAAAGCTCCTATAGTTGTCAATAGCCCGTTGCCCTCCGGGGCGAACTACCCCTCCAC
>JADFWI010000522.1 GCA_015222985.1 Pseudomonadota bacterium
CCTGGAAGGGCAAGATTAGAAAGGCGCCTGACACACCTCCCATTGAAGTAAAAAAAGAAATAACAAAAGCTACAAGAGGCGGGATCCAGGGACTGACCTCAATATCAGCAATCGGGAAATACATTCTGAAATCCTCAGTCGGATAATAGGATTAACACCTCATCCGGATAAACCCTGTGACGCCTTTCCCTTTTATCCGTGAAGGATAAAGTCGGTAAAGCTGAGGCAGAGATTCAAAAAGCAGGCCGGCATGGCGAAACCACTTGTGTATACTGATTGTCACGCCAACTGAGCTGGGGTTTTATGTAAGTCTTGCCCTGATAATATCGCTCCCCTTTTACGTTGGCGTGGCGATTAAAGACCGTTGCTGTTAGAAACGTAATGTGATAACCGCATCAATTGTGTAGCGGTCATCAAACATACTTTTCTCTTCATCAGTAAGAGAGAACTCATAGGCCATTCCAAAATCCAGCCACTCTGTGACTCTGAACCGTGATCCCAGGGCCAGCGTCACCAGGTTTCTGTTGCCATCGTTGTATTTACCGCCAAGGTTTATAAGGTCGCAGCCATTGAATTCGGCAATTCCGGCCACTAAGTCATCTTCCTTGCTGGTGCCCAGTGCGCCAACTCCAGAACTTGGGGCTTCCCTGTCTCCACTGTCTATCACATAGAAGTGGTTCAGCTCTATGAGCGGGTGGAACCATGAGGTTACGGCATAGCTCAGGTGCCAGGCGTCATAGAAGAGTGTGTTTTCCTCGTTTTTATCTATAGGAATAACAAAACCCAGGGTGCCGGAGAATTGAAGGTCACCATAGCCCTTGAGGAACAGCAACGCTGGAGCAATGTTGCCATCACCGTTCCCCTGAAAGACATCATCGCTCCCGCTCGGCAGTTCGTATACTAGCCGTGCGGAAATGATGCAGTCTTTTTCTGGTTTATAGAAAAAGGAATACTGAAGACCAGCAGCCAAGTCTGCCCATCCGCTGTGGCTGTGCATGGTATCGTCAGGGTCACAGTCCACATAGCCGTCTTTGACAGCAACAAGGGAAAAACGCTCGTTAAAGGCATAGGTTGCCTGAACGGCTAAAATTTCCGCATGTCCATCCACTGGCACCTTACCAAGCCTTGTGTCCACCTTGTGCGAAAGATTGTGGTACATATAGATAGGCCGCAACATTGTAATGTTTCTGGCATCTCCAAGATAGACAGGGTTGCTCACAGGCATGATAAAGCGGTCAAAATCCGAAGAAAATACAGGACACGGGCGTATCAGAATCGCTATTACGAGTGCCAAAAATACTGAGAGAATTCCTCTCGACAAAAAAACCTCCTGTTTCATTCTCAACTCTCCTTTCTTTATGTTCCATACCTTCCAGGCAGAATTGGTTATTTTCTATACAGAAACTCCTCCTAATCTCTTAATCCCCTTATTTTTTTCTGACTTCCATCTCCTTTCACTCTTTTACTCTTTGCTTAGCATAGATTACCGGCATGAGGCAAGGATATCGTCGTGGGTCGTATATGGTCTGTTGTCCTCAATGGTCTTGTCAAAGCATTTGCCTTATGTTAAGCATCACCTGCTTTAAGGGCGGCGTAGCCAAGTGGCTAAGGCGACGGTCTGC
>JADFWI010000523.1 GCA_015222985.1 Pseudomonadota bacterium
GTTGACGATTTTGCTACCATGCGGCGGATCATAAAGAACGTTTTGAAACAGATCGGATTTACCAAGATACTGGAGGCCGACGATGGCACAACAGCCCTTGCGGTGCTCAAGAAGAACGAAGTGGATTTGATCATATCTGACTGGAACATGCCCAAGATGACAGGCCTGGATTTGTTGAAAAAGGTGAGAGGTGAGGAATCCACAAAAAAAATCCCGTTTTTGATGGTTACGGCAGAGGCTCAAAAGGATAACGTATTGCAGGCGGTTCAGGCTGGCGTGAGCAATTACGTCGTAAAACCGTTCACGGCTGATGCCATAAAAGAGAAGTTGACACAGGTGTTTACCAAATAGATCCATAAGCCCGAATCGCAAAAGGGGGTATATTCAATGGATATTGATAGAATAACCGGGGCTATTCACTCGACAAAACCTGCCGGCCACGAAAAGGCAAGGAAAAACAACACCTTTGCTCAGGTTTTGAACAGGGCCATGGATACGGGGCATGCTAACAAATGTTCCGAAGATGTCCCGGTTTCCGTAAGTGAGATCGCTCCGGTTGCCTGCAGTGAGGTTTCCTCGGTTGGCGGCAGACCAGCCTTGCAACGTGCGTCTAATTTGCTTGATTTGATGGAGGAATACGCACAGGCTTTGAGCGATCCAAGAAAGACGTTGAGGTCAATTGAGCCCATAGTCCTCCGGATGCAGCAGGCGCTCAAAGGTCTGGATGTGCAATCACTTTCCTATCAGAGGGAGAATGACGAACTTGCTAGACTCATGAGTCAGATATCTGTCACCGCCAGTGTCGAGGCCTTTAAGTTTCAACGCGGGGATTATATTGGCGACCGATAATGCTCTTGATTTGTTTTCAGATTAGGCTTATAGAAGGCCTGCGGGATCGGTAAGGAACTTCCGCGATTTCAATATTGCTTTTGTTTGAACGGGGTGAGCATTTCCTATGGAAAAGATACTGATCGTAGATGATGATCCCGAAATTGTGGACGTGATTGCCGATGTGTTGCGGCAAGCCGGATATGAGGTCGATCAAGCCGAAGACGGCAGGAGGGCGATTCGGCGCATTGAGGATGATTTCTATGACTTGGTGATAACGGATCTGAATCTGCCCAAGGTCGACGGTATGAAGGTCTTGCAATATGTTGTGGACCAGTCTCCCGAAACCATGTGTATCATTCTAACGGGTTATGGCACGATCAGGGGTTCTGTGGAAGCTATCAAGATGGGCGCTTTTGACTATATCAGCAAACCTGTCAAGTCAGACGAGATCTTGATAGTCGTGGAAAAAGCGCTGAAATACAGACAGCTTGAAAGGGAGAACATACTCCTAAAGCAGCAGCTTCGGAAAAAGTATCGATTTGAGAACTTCATTGGTGACAGCAAACCCATTCAAAAGGTTTTTGAGCTTATAGAAAGGGTCGCTGACACGGATAGCACCGTGCTCATCACGGGCGAAAGTGGCACGGGGAAAGAGCTGATCGCCAAGGCTATCCATTACAATAGTTACCGCAGAGATAACCCGATGGTGGTGATCAATTGCGGGGCAATTCCCGAGGAGCTTTTGGAAAGTGAACTCTTCGGACATGAGAAAGGGGCCTTCACGGGCGCTCATAAGATGAGAGTGGGCCGTTTTGAGTTGGCTAATGGCGGGACTATTTTCCTGGATGAGATTGGGGACATGAGCCCCAACTTGCAGGTCAAGTTATTGAGAGTACTTCAGGAGCAGAAGTTCGAAAGAGTGGGCGGCACGAGAACTCTTGAGATAGATGTCCGCATCATCGCTGCGACGAACAAAAACTTGATTAGCGCGGTCAATAAGGGGACATTCAGACAGGACCTCTACTACCGATTGAACGTTATCCCAATGAAGGTTCCCCCCTTGAGACACAGAACAGAAGATATTCCGTTGCTTGTCGATTTTTTTATGAAGAAGTTCAAGAAACGGAAACGAAAACGTATTTGTGAATTTGCCCAGGATGCAGTTGGTTGCTTGCTGGAATACAGTTGGCCCGGCAATGTCCGGGAACTCGAGAACTTGGTAGAACGATTGGTCATCCTTTCAAATGGGGACACCATCGAGGTTGAGGATATTCCCGAATCGATCAAAGGGAAAGCCGGCAAGCTTGAATCTGTTGAAGTGAGGATCCCCAATGACGGCATTGTTTTTGATCAGGCTGTTGAAGAGTATGAGAAAAAACTGATCCTTCAAGCCCTGGGTGAGACCAACTGGGTGAAGACCAAGGCCGCGAAATTACTCAACATCAATCGAACCACCCTCATCGAGAAGATGAAGAAGAAGAACCTCCTCAAGCCTGCAGTTGCTTCATGATCCAGGTCTTTTTGTCAATAATCTGACATCTCGCCCCGGCCACATGTTTTTGTCAATAATCTGACCCCAGGTTTTTTCGATTACTCCAGTACTCCATCACTCCACAAGCCATTGAAATTCCGAGAAGCCAAATCCGCCTCCGGCGGATAACCAGAGCCGGGTCATC
Organism: Pseudomonadota bacterium; assembly: GCA_015222985.1. Taxonomy (GTDB): domain Bacteria; phylum Desulfobacterota; class Desulfobacteria; order Desulfobacterales. Next base: position 2,508 of record JADFWI010000523.1, read on the forward strand.
TCAGCCCGTATGTTTATGATTGTTGGAGTGTCGAGACACAGGGTCCGGCAACATGCTCTCACATTCCTTGGCATGTTAATTGCTCAACCATGGATACGATAGGCATTCTCGGACAGTCTCCTAGTATTGATAATTTAGGCCGATGGGTCATAACACTTGGATATCCATGCATTTTAGAGTCAAAAGACGGACTATTCTGATTTTTGTCATGGTGATTTCTTCCTGCGTTGGACATCTGCGTGCCGAAGGCCGAGGCTATGACGTTATTGAGGAGGTTTCGACCCATTCTGAGGGGGATGTCTCCTCGGTCCTTATCAAATTGACAGGTTATCCAGCCTATAAGGTAATCCCGGTTGAAGATCGGGAGATGCTAGTTGCCTTCAAGGATACCGAACTTTCAGGGGATGTCTATGCCAGCGAGACCATAGTGGGAGACAAACTAGTGAAGGGCGTAGAGATAACCCAGAAGGCATCCCGTGTGGTTTGTGTGCTTGTCAAGACGTACAAGCCATATAGCGAGATTGGATACCAGGTAAAAGAGGGCAAAGATGTTCTTTGCATTGAAATCAGAACCAAATCGAAGCATCACGAAAAAGGCTTGAAACAATCCACGTCCGCAAAGCCACCTCTTGACGAGTTGACTGGTTTTGATGCAGCAGTTGGGACAGATGATTCGTTTGGTGCAAGTGGCTCGGTCAGACCAGCGCCAGGCACTGATCTCTTCCTGGAAGCTGCAGAGTTTTGCAAAATGGGGAAATGGGAAAAAGCCATTCCGGTTCTTGAGAAAGTTATTCAGTCCTATCCCGAAAGCCGGCATTCAGAACGTGCCTATTTCCTGTTGGCCAAGAGCTTCCATGGCAAGTTTGAAAAAGAGATCTCTGAGCATCTTGTTGACATTACCGCGCAGTATCAAGCGGCCATCAGCAAGTTCCCGGAATCTGACTACGTGCCTGGCGCCAGGGTATCCATGGGAAACTGTTACTTAGAGGCAAATCAATACCATGAAGCTATGGCGCACTATGATCTTGTCGGGAAGGAAAACAAGGACCCCAGAGCTGCTGCTGAGGCCCTGCTTCAACGTGGCAGGGTTCTTGCCGCCATCAGGAAACCCCTGGAGGCGCTTCAGGCCTTTGAGGAGATTCAGAGACGTTATCCCAAGACACGATTTGCCACAAAAGCAAAGATCGAGGTAGCAAAGACATTCTTTGACATAAAATCCTTCAAGCGTTCCCTAATGACCCTGACCGAAATCACGAAGACACGGCCAGATGAGGTCTACAAGAATTCAGATGTCCTTCTGTACACTGGCAACAATTACAGCGAACTGGGACAACTGCAAGAGGCCAGAGATGCTTTCTCCAAGGTCTTTAATTACTTCCCCGAGCTGGAAGCAGCTGATTTGCTCCTAACAAGGATTGCCGACACCTATCGTGAAGAAGGGCTGAGCGATGAGGCGTGCAAGCTGTATGACCTGGTTGCAAGGACATATCCCGAAGCCGAAGGGGGCTTGATTAGCTTGCTTCGTCTTGCTGCGGAAGCCGAAAAGGCCGAAGCTAAGAACACGCCTGCACGAGAGCAAGGAATGCCTGTTACCAAAACAGCTCATGAGATTTATGAGCAAATCATAGAGGAATTTCCTGACAATTCCTTATCTCAGCTTGCCATGCTGAAGCTTGCCAACATCCAGCAGAAAGACACGCGTTACGAGCAGAGTATCAAGACGCTTAAGGGTCTACTGGCCAACCATCCCGCAACAAAATTGAGACAAGAGGTGGAGACTTCCCTGCAACAGACATTATTGAAGCTTGCCCTTGTCCAGAAGAAAAACGGAGACTACGAAAAGAGCGTTCTCACCTTGAGAGAGATCCTGGTTGACTATCCCAGGACAAACCTGAGGGAGGAGATCAAGTCCGAGCTTCAGGCATCACTGGAAACGATTTTCGAACGAAAAAGGAAAAGTGGCGAAATTGAGAGTATAGTAAGTTACTATGAAAAGATGAAATCTAGCTTGCCTTTCGGAGAAATGGGAAATGTCCTGTTGCTCCTTGGCGAGGCTCATAAGAGACTCCATTTGTACGGACATGCCCTTTTAATGTTCAGCAAAGGCGGAAATTTCTCCGCGGACAAAGGTCAACAGGTCAGAATCCTGCTTGGTCTGGGGGAATCTGCCTATAAGGTAAAGAAATTTGATGAAGCTGAGGGAGCGCTGAAGGATTTTGTCACAAGATACCCTGGGCACAGGGAGGCTTCAAACGCTTATTATTGGCTAGGCAGTATTTTTTTGGAACGTCGACAATACGAGCCAGCCCTGGAGTCCTTAAGAGCTGCTCTTGGGAAAAACCCTGAAAGAGACGATCGGGTCAAGATCCTCACGGCAATGGCCAAAGCATCAAACGCTCAGGGACATTATGAGAATGGCGTAAGGTCGCTGAAAGATGTCATCGCCCTATTGAGCCTGAACAAAGGCAGTTCCTCAGAAGATCTGTTCCTTGCGTACCGAGAACTGGGCGAGACCTATGTAAAACTGGGACGGAAGGAAAAAGCTGTGCCTGTCTTCAAGAGTGCCCTGGCATTGGGCTCAAAGGGCCAGGACATCCACAGCCTGCAGTTCAGGCTTGCACAATGCTATCAGTGGGTAAAAGCTACGAGCAAAGCACAGGACATGTTGAATCAGATCGTGGCCTCCGGGGATCCATTCTGGAGCAAGGTTGCCCAGGCTCAAATCAATGAAATCAACATTGAAGAGTCTGTCGACAAGTTTGGTTATGGTTTGAAAAAGTCATGATGAGTTCGCAAGAAGCTATCAAATCGACGGCACAGTAAAAAGGTAACCGTTCACGGGTTGAGTGTTCAGAGGTTCAGGGTTCAACGAAAACTTGAACCGTATAAGTATATGAAGGCGCTAGGGTAACGGGCAACAGATAATGGACAACCATGAACGGATAACCATGAACGGTGAACGGTTACACATGTAAGGACTTATATGGATAGCAAGAAGAGCATACTGCTGGTTGAAGACAAATATGAAGAGAGAATGGCCCTGCGTGACAGCTTGAGGGGTTGGGGGTTTGACGTGACTGCCGTCAGCGATGGTGTCAGAGGCTTCGAAAAATTCAACGCCAAGGATTACAACCTTGTCATCAGCGACCTGAAGATGCCAAAGATGGACGGCATTGGGCTACTGACCAAGATTAGGGAGCAGAGAAATAAAGTTCCGGTCATCCTCATCTCTGGGTACGGGACGGTTGAGTCGGCTGTTGAAGCTATGAGGCTGGGTGCCTTTGACTTCATGGTAAAGCCACTTTCGCCAAAACTCATTGAGACTGTGGTGA
>JADFWI010000524.1 GCA_015222985.1 Pseudomonadota bacterium
GAGGCCTATGCTACCGGCGAGACTGTAAGAGATGTTGCCAGAAGGAAAAAGGTCCTTTCAGAGGCAAATCTGGAGGAGTTGCTGGATCCTATGAAGATGACCTAGGGCGCTGTCCCAAAAGCTCTGTATTCGATTTTGGCAATTCAACACGTTGCCGGAGCATCATAACGGCTGTCAAGTGCTCTTTACTGAAATTCCTGCATAGTATTCTGAACAGATGCCACTACCTGGTCCATGAGCTTGCTTATGTCTTCATCCTTGAAGCCAAGAGACTTGACAGCGCTTTCTTCCATTTCGTAAGACAAGGCATCTTCTCCGGTTCCGAGGCCGCTCAACATGGCTATCCCGTCTGCCACATGCAGGATGTTCGCCAGTTCGTTTTCCTGTGCCTCTGACGGATAATGATGATATCTTATGGCAGTAGCCACGTTTTCGGGAACATTCCACTTCTTGCATACCTCAGAAGCTATTTCTGCATGATCAAATCCGAGAATCTCCTTTTCGGCAGCCAGAAAACTCCCTTGGCCGTCTGCCATGAACTCTTCGAACTTTCCCTTCCTTTCAAGAACATATTTGTCGAGCACCAGTTTGCCCGAGTCATGAATAAGGCCTGCTGCAAATGCATCATCCGAAAATGCAGGGTTTTTCTTCTTGGCGATTAACCTCGAACCAAAGGCAACCGCGAGAGAATGCTTCCACAGCTCTCCTGCTTCCAGGCCGTAGCCCTTGATATCTTTTCCCAACAGAGAGGAAGTGGCTGACATGGTGACAAGTTCTGCCAGAGTCTTGTGCCCTAGAATAACCGATGCCTGTTGAATCGATGAAACCTGTTGGCTGAGGCCATAGTATGCTGAGTTGGCCAGTTTCAAGACCCTGGCGGCAATAGCCTGGTCCGTTACGAATATGATCGCCAGGTCTTTGAAACTGGAATTCGGATCGGCCAACACCTTTCGAGCCTTGTGCACGACCTGGGGCATTGGAGGCAATTCGCTCACACTCTTGAAAATTTTCTCCTTTAGAGCTTCGCCCTCTCCCGATTTTTTGTCAGCATGTGCCCCTGAAGCAGAAGAAGGAACGGCGTCGGTATCCGCCTGATGTGAACGCATATCGACTTTGATAACACTTTTGCAAGCCGGGCACGGGAATTTTATCTTCTTCCCAGCGGGGAGTCGTTCATCGGGAATATCGTAGACCTTCTGGCAATTCGCACATTCGACTCTCACTCATCTCCTCCTTTTTTGTTCTAACATGGGAAACCTGGCCCTTTCGGCCAGGTTTCTTATTTCGCCTTCTTACTGAACACCTGCGTCAACTTCTCCTTTATGGCATCAGCCGTGAACGGTTTTACAACGTAATTGCTTACACCAGCCTGAACCGCCTGCAATACGTTATCCTTTTGAGCTTCTGCTGTTACCATCACAAACGGGATACTCTTTGTCGATTCTTCCCCCCTTACCTTTTTCAACAAATCCAGGCCGGTCATCTTGGGCATATTCCAGTCACATATGATCAAATCTACTTCGTTCTTCTTGAGCACCGCAAGGGCTGTTGTGCCGTCGTCGGCCTCCAGTATCTTGGTAAATCCGATCTGTTTCAAAACGTTCTTTATGATCCGCCGCATGGTAGCAAAATCGTCAAC
>JADFWI010000093.1 GCA_015222985.1 Pseudomonadota bacterium
GTCCAGATCGTTGCCGACAAAGCAACCAACTCCCTGGTTATTACGGCGAACAAACAGGACTATCTCACACTAGAAGATGTCATCAGTAAGTTGGATATCCCCCGGCCCATGGTATATATCGAGGCGTTGATCATGGAAGTTAAAGCAGACAAGGATTTCAGAATCGGCGTGGAGTGGCGCATTGGGGACGATGATATCGGAAGTTATAAGGGGCGGACCGTGGGCGCGTTTGCAGGCTCTGTTCCCGGAGACACCATGATTCCCAGCACTGCCAGCCTTCCTACCGGGCTTTCTTTTGGTATTCTGGGCGAAGCCATTACCATCGGGGGGATAAGCTTTCCTTCCATAGCCGCTATTGCACGGGCGTTCCAATCAGATTCAGATGTGCATATCCTTCAAACACCCCAGATCCTGACCACAGACAACGAAGAGGCCGAGATTCAGGTGGCAGACAACGTGCCATACCTCACCAAGGAGGCCACAGGCGACCAGGAGTACCAGACCTATGAATACCGAGATGTGGGCCTTACGCTCAAAATTACGCCCCAGATCAATCAGAACCGGTCTGTCCGGCTCAAGATTTTTCAGGAATACAGCACGTTGGCCGAAGGGTCTGTCGCCGGCAGACCCACTACGTTGAAGCGCACTGCAAATACCACCGTAGTTGTTCAGGACAAGCAGACAGTAGTGATCGGCGGGCTTGTTGGCGACCAGATCAGCAGGGGAACCTCCGGCGTACCTTGTCTTGGGAACATCCCTGGGCTGGGTTGGCTCTTTAAATCATATTCCAGGAGACAAATAAAAACCAACCTGTTTATTTTTATCACACCATACGTCATAGAAAGCCCGGCTGAAGCAGAAAAGATCCAGCAGGAGAAGATGGGAAACATCGAACGGGTGGAAGAAGGTGTGATAAAAATGTATGAAAAACCGGGATTGAGGAATGAGAATTGAGAAATTCAGGAATTGCCTGTCGAGAGCCTCTCTTCGAGTCCGAGCCTCCCTTCGGGTCTGAGCCTCAGGGTCGAAGACAGGATCGAAAACAGGGTCGAGGACAAGGGCGAGCGAGCGGAATTTCATTTAATCCCTGAATGCCTAAATTTTATGTATACAAATGACTCACAGATTAATTGGCGAAATACTGACTGAGATCTCCGGACTGACGGTAGAAGCCCTCACGGAGGCGCTCAAGGTCCAGGAAGAAAAGGCCGGACGTATCGGTGAGATTTTAATCGATCGGAAGGCCGTCTCAGAGGCCGATGTATTAAAGGGTCTCGGCATTCAGTTTGGCCTCCCCTTCTGGCCGAGCCTCCCCACTGAAGGTCTGAAAACCGACTTCACCCAACAGGTCCCGATTCAGTTTCTAAAAAAATACAAGATGATCCCCCTTGTCAAGGGAGAAGAGGCTTTTGTAGCTGTGAACGATCCACTGACTTTCCAACCTCTTGACGACTTGCGCCTTTGCCTGGGTTGGAACGGGGCGCAGACTGTGCTTGCTCCCCATTTGACCATCATCTCGGCCATCAATACTGCCTATGACATGGCCAGGGATTCTGCTGAAGAGGTCATAGAGGGCATGCATGGCGAGGAAGACAGCGACCTGATTATGTCTGAGATTGAAGAAACCGGTGATCTCCTGGATGAGACAAGTGATGCGCCAATCATCAGACTGGTCAATCTTATGCTTTCACAGGCCGTGAAGGCCCGTGCCAGTGATATCCACATTGAACCGTATCAGAATAAACTCAAGATTCGCTATCGAGTGGACGGAATTCTCTACGACAAGCTCTCCCCGCCGAAGCACATTCAGTCAACGCTGGTATCCAGAGTCAAGATCATGGCCAAACTGAACATTGCAGAGAAAAGGCTCCCGCAGGATGGTCGCATCGACATCAAAATTGCTGACAAAAATGTGGACATTCGCGTTTCCACCATCCCAACTGCCTTTGGGGAGAGGGTCGTCCTCCGATTATTGGATAAATCAAGTGTTCTGCTAAAGCTCTCTGATCTTGGCATGCCTGAAAACAACTTGAAAGTATTTGATAAACTCATCCGGAATCCCCACGGCATCATATTGGTCACAGGACCAACCGGAAGCGGGAAAACCACGACCCTGTATGGAGCCCTCAGTTCGATCAACACCTCGCAGATAAATATCATCACTGTGGAAGATCCCATTGAATACCAGATGGACGGCATTGCCCAGATTCAGGTAAATCCCAAAATCGATCTCACGTTTGCCAAGGGGTTGCGATCCATTGTGCGCCAGGACCCGGACGTTATTCTCGTGGGCGAAATCCGGGACATGGAAACCGCAGAAATTGCCATTCAATCTGCTTTGACCGGCCATCTGGTCTTCTCCACTCTTCATACGAACGATTCGGCCAGCGCCGTGACACGCCTCATTGATATGGGAACAGAAGCCTTTCTGGTGAGCTCATCCGTGATTGCTATTTTGGCGCAGCGACTGGTCAGGGTCATTTGCAATGACTGTAAGGAGGCATACACACCAGACCGAGAATCCTTTCAGAGCATTGGCATATCGCCAGAAGCCCTGGAAGGAAAAAAACTATACAAAGGCAGAGGATGCCCTTCTTGTCTTAACACGGGCTATATGGGAAGGAAGGGTATCTTTGAATTCATGGTTATGGATGACGAACTCAAGAATCTCATACTAAAGACATCTGATGCCAATGCCATAAAACGTGAGGCTGTAAAAAAGGGAATGATCACCATACGGCAAGATGGCGCTCAGAAGGTCCTGGATGGCATAACCACAATCGAAGAGGTCTTCAGGGTAACCCAGGAATAAGGTCCCACCTATAATTCCTGGTACACTTTGTGCATATATTCGTGGCTGTGGGATATGCAGCTAGTTCTCCCAACTATCCTCCCACGTTCAGGGCGGACATGACTAACCATGCTCCGCCCTGTTCTTTGTCCGTACTCCAGGTACTTTAAATTTTAGGCATTTCAACCAACTCATGAAAGACCGTCAGATCCTTGACACAAAACTGTCTTAGATATCCCCTCACCCGTGGCCCCTCATCCATGAGATCACAATGACGCCTAACGCAACAACAAGACAACAAGACTGATAGATCCTTGCTGCAGGCTTTTTCGCCAAAAAGGCGTAAAGGCCCCCCAGAATGATACCCGCCATAAACCCGAACAAATGAGCCGAAAGATCAGCATGTTTCCCCGAACCAAGAATGCCAAGCAGTGCCAGGCCGCCAGCCAAGGGAAGCCATGCCTTGATTCTCCGGCCGGGTATCCTGAACTTCTTGAAAAACTGCTGTGCGGCTAGGATTCCCACTGACCCGAAAACAGCAGTAGACGCCCCCACCGAAAGATGCCCGGACCCGTACAAGAGAGCATTTACCAGATTGCCGATTATGCCTGTCGCAAGGATCATGAGCCAGCCAACACCCCATCCCGTGATGGTGCAAACTGCAGTGCCAAACAACGCGATGCCGAGCATGTTTCCTGCCAGGTGCAAGGCGTTTGCGTGAAGCATGAGTGAAGTCACGCTCCGGTACAGTTCTCCCTGCATGATATGAGAGGCTGATGACCCGAAGGCCCTGATAAGAGACTTACTGTCATTTGCCGCTGTGAAAGCTATATGACAACCCAGCAAGATGACCGATGCCCACAGACCGGTGAGCGTCTTGCCGTATTCATAACAGATGGGTTCATCGGTTGGGTGGAAGTCCCGGTTTTCCTCAAGGTATTGTTCGATTGTGGCGAGAGCCCTGTTGTAATCCCTTTCCTCTACCAACACATCCCATCCACCCTCCCCTTTTCTCACACGGTGCGGGATGCCGGATGACAACAGGACCAATCCGTACGAATTTGCCTGATCGGCTGAGAGGTTTTTGAATAGTTCGAGCATTTAAAGGCGCGATCTGGTGCTTTTGTTTTCCAGGGTATGCCCTAGCCTAATATGAACAAATAACACGTTTTCTTCTATTATGCCAACCTATGATCCTGACCCTGCCAAGCGGGGGAAAAAGCGGGATTACCACTTTCAACAAGTTGTAGAAATGCCGAGATACTAAATTATTCGGTTGATTTTTTTTCCGTCAAAATATAGGAATAGAATTCCTCTTATGGATCGAAACTAGGCAATTCGTGAGGAAAAAACAAAAGATTGGAGATGAGTGTTCATGGGTGAATCTGTCAAAACGTTAAGAAGCATTGCATTGGTTGGTCATGGGAGCGGGGGAAAGACTTCCGTTGCAGAGGCCTTTCTGTTCACAGCAGGCGTGACCAATCGTTTGGGTCGAGTGGATGACGGAAACAGTGTGATGGATTTTGAGCCAGAGGAAGTGCGGCGCAAGGTCAGCATCTCCTCGGCCTTTCATCACTGTGTCTGGAACAAACACAAGGTGAATATTATCGACACACCTGGCGATGCCAATTTTTTTGCAGATACCAGATCCTGCATGCAAGGGGCCGATGGAGCCATAGTCGTGATAGAAGCCATCGACGGGGTTAAAGTCCAGACTGAGCAGGCATGGGACGTTGCCGACGAGATCTCAATACCCAGATTGGTCTTTATCAACAAGATGGACCGGGAACGGGCCGATTTTTTCAAGACCTTCAATGAGGTTGCCCGGACCTTCAACCCAAAACCAGTGCTTGTGCAGATTCCTATTGGCGCTGAAGAAAATTTTCGGGGCGTCGTCGATCTGATTAGCCAGAAAGCCTATGTCTACGGCGCTGACGGGAAAACAAGCGCGAGTGAGATTCCCGCGGAATTGCAAGACCAGGTGGCCTCGGAGCGGGAGGCCCTGGTGGAAAACATAGCTGAAACCGATGATGCCCTGTTGGAGAAATATCTGGACGGACACTCCATTACTGAAGATGAACTTCTTCAGGGACTTCGCGCGGGCGCCCTGGCCCGGACCTTTGTCCCGGTCCTGTGCGGTTCAGCCACAAAGCAAATCGGCATCGATCTCTTGTTGGATTGCGTCAATGTTTGTTTGCCATCACCCCTGGAGCATAAAGGGATAACCGGCACGGATCCCGTTACAGGAGAAACAAAAAAACCTAAGCCTGACCCGGCAGAACCCTTTTCAGCTCTGGTTTTTAAGACCATTGCAGACCCTTATGCCGGCAGATTGAGTATTTTCAGGATCTACTCAGGCACACTCAACCCGGACAGTTCTTTTTATAATTCATCCAAAGAGACCAAGGAGCGGTTCGGACAACTCCTCCGGATCGCAGGCAAAGAACAGAAGCCTATGGCCGCAGCCGGCCCGGGCGATATAGTGGCCATTGCCAAACTCAAAGAAACCACTACCGGCGATACGTTGTGTGATGAAGCCAACAAGATACTCTTTCAAAGCCTTGAACCCTTCCCGACGCTCATTTCTTATGCCATAGCGCCTAAATCCAAAGGGGATGAGGACAAGATATTCACGTCTCTTTCCAGACTGATGGAGGAAGACCCGACCCTGAAGCTCGACCGAGATGCCGAAACCAAACAGATCATCATCTCGGGAATGGGGCAAATACACATTGAGACCATGGCTGAAAAACTGAAACGCAAGTTTGGGGTTGAGGTAATCCTGAATACTCCGAAAATACCGTACAAGGAGACCATCAAACAGGCGGTCAAGGGTGTCGTTTACCGTCACAAAAAGCAGTCGGGCGGCCGAGGACAGTTTGCGGAAGTCCATTTCGATATTTCTCCTCAGGAAGAGGGCAAAGGCTTTGAATTTGAACAAGCTCTTGCGGGTATGAACGTGCCACGCAATTTCGTGCCTGCAGTGGAAAAGGGGATTCTCGAGGCCATGCCGTCCGGCGTTCTGGCAGGTTATCCGGTAGTGGATGTGAAAGTCCGCTTCTACGACGGGAAATCCCACGAGGTGGACTCCTCAGAGATGGCCTTCAAGATCGCCGCGTCCATGTGTTTCAAGAAAGGTTTGCAAGAGGCCAAACCAACCATGCTTGAGCCCATCATGAACTTGACCGTAAGTGTTAGCGAAGATTACATGGGCGATGTGATTGGAGATTTGAACAGCAGGCGAGGCAAAGTGCTGGGTATGGAGGCCAAGGGCAGGAAGCAGTTGATCCAAGCCCAGGTCCCCATGGCCGAGATATTGAGATATGCCCCTGATCTTACATCCATGACTGGCGGCAGAGGTTCATTTACGTCGGAATTCGACCATTATGAGGAGGTGCCGGCCAACATTATCCAGAAGATAATAGAACAGGAGAAAAAAGAATAGTTCGTGATTAATTAGTGTCAATCCAGAAATGAGGATTTTTGTTCAAGATCAAGGCATGCGAAAAAAATAACCGCAGGCATATGTGTGATATTCCGAGGATTA
>JADFWI010000525.1 GCA_015222985.1 Pseudomonadota bacterium
AATGAAGTGCGATGTTTTGGTCATTTTATATTCGAATTTTGAACATTGTTTCGAGGTTGCGGCTGACGCCTTGAAGACAGCACGATATTCGGATTTGCGGCTTGCGCCTTGAGAACAGCACGGATTTTTGGCGTCGCAACTCCTTCTAATTTGGGAAAACTCGATCGACTTTGACGTTGCCCTACCTAACGTTTAACGATCCGTATAAGGGCTGGTTTTTTTCTTGTATTTTTGCTAAGATTTCTATGAAATTGCAAAAATTCCTGAGGCGCTAGGCGCGGAGGTGTGGATTGGCCAAAATCGATGTCCTGCTCAACATGATGATCCAGCACGGGGCCTCAGATCTTCATGTTTCTGCTGGTGATCCGCCCATGCTCCGTATTGACGGGCGGCTGCAGCGTGTCAAGTATCATGACCTTACTGCCGAGGAGACAGAAGTAATTCTTCTGGAGATGCTCGACGAGGAACAGGTGGGTCTTCTCAAGGCCAGAATGGATATCGATTTTGCGTATGAAATGGAGGGGACGGCACGTTTCCGGGCAAACGTTTTTATGGAGAGAAAAGGCTATGGCGGCGCATTCCGACTAATTCCCACAGAGATAAAGACCTTAAGAGAGCTCATGCTCCCGGAATCTATCCACTCCCTCGCTCGCGTCAAGAGCGGGCTCGTGCTGGTAACCGGGCCAACAGGATCCGGCAAATCCACGACACTTGCCGCCATGATCGATTTGATCAATAAAGAGCATAATCATCACATCATTACCCTGGAAGACCCCATCGAGTTCATCTATCCCAGGGGGAAGTGCCTGATCCACCAGAGGCAAGTAGGTTTCCATGTGGAGAGTTTTTCTGGCGGCTTGAGGGCCGCGTTGCGCGAAGATCCTGATGTCATCCTTGTAGGGGAGATGAGGGATCTGGAGACCATACATCTCGCCCTTACCGCAGCAGAAACCGGGCTTTTAGTCCTCGGCACCCTCCACACAGCCAGTGCTGCCAAGACCGTTGATCGCATCATTGACGTGTTTCCAACAACTCAGCAACCGCAGATCAGGACCATGCTCAGCGAGTCCATGCGAGGCGTGGTTGCTCAGCAGTTGTTGAGGAGATCCGGCGGAGAGGGCAGGGTTGCTGCGGTGGAAGTGATGATATGCAACCAGGCTATCAAGAACCTTATCAGGGAGGGCAAGACGTACCAGATCCTTTCAGTGCTCCAAACGGGCAAAACGGCTGGTATGCAAACCTTGGAAGACCACATCAAGAAATTTGTGGAAGAAGGCGTGGTTAGCCAAGAGGAAGCGAATCTCTATGTCCAGAAAACAGAGTGAGCCTCCAGGCAACAGAATGGCTGACACCCCGAAGCTAAGAAGTCATCTCCTGAGTAGCGGGCGATTGACCGAGGAGCAGTTTTTGCAGGCGGAAGACTACGCTTTGACACGGAAGATATCCGTTGAGGAGGCGCTCCTTTTTCTCGATCTCGTTGACTATACTTGGCTGGGACAGCGCCTTGGCAAGATCTACGAAAAGCCTTACCGTCCCCTCATGACAGAACCGCCTCCGGATTCTGCCAAAGAAATAGTCCCTCTCAAGTTTGCCGAGCGCTGGAAGGTCTTCCCTGTATTCCATAACCCTGAAGAGAACCTCCTCACCATCGCTATGGGTGATCCGGAGGATGGTGAGATAGTCGGGCAGCTTCGAAGCATCTTGCCGGCCCCCATCCGGCTCGAATTTACGGTGGCTTCGACAGCAGAGATTAAGGAGGCTGTAGAAGTTCACTACAAAGGCAAGGCCTACGCGCCGACTCCCGAGCTGGAGGTTCCGCAGGACTTTACCATTCTTGCCGATCAGCAGAAAGCCAAAGAAAAGATCTCTCTGGAAGAAAGGGCCCCTAGCCAAAGCAAAGTCCTCCTCCTTGAACCTGATCGCGCTCGAGCCAGCGCCCTGAGAACCATCCTGCGTGGCGAAGGTTACCCTCACGTAAAATGGGTAATGTCTCCACAAGAGACGGTCAAGGCCCTTAAGGGGGAAGCCTCTGACCTGCTCTTGGTCAATGGTCGTTTTTTCCAGCCCCGGGGTTCTTGGCTCAGGGATATCTCTTCAGAAATCAAACTTCCGCACATCTCGTATTACGACCTTGCTCCGGTCCTGCTGGGCCAGGAGTATTCTTACCGCCAGATGAGCGAGGCCTTTATCGGCTTGACGGCTTTTCTTGTCAGAAAGGACCTAAAGGATGATCAGGACCAGCTTCAAGAAATACTCACGCGGGTGAGATACTGCAAGCTCCTGGCCTTAAGACTGGAGTTGCG
>JADFWI010000526.1 GCA_015222985.1 Pseudomonadota bacterium
TCTCTGAGTTGATACACACAGACAAGAAGCGTATGAGGGTTTCCCTCATAGAGATTGAGTTGGGAATCTGCCTTCATGTTAAGATGGATAGCCTCTTTTTCATATCGCCACTCCGAAGGTGGCTGCACTGGTTGAGACGCACATGAACAGACAAAAAAGATGAGTAATAACAGACACAGCCCTTTGAGAATCTTTTTCACTTCTGTCACCTCCTTATTGCAAAGATAACTTCTGAGAGTTCTTTTCAAATTCCCTTAGGAACTCCTCCATGAACCGTCCGGATTCAAACCACTTCCTGACCTTACCAAAATTCTCTTCATATATCTGAAAAAATTCTGCCTTACGGAGTGGACCGAACTTCAATCCGCCACGACCGCCTTCGGAGATTCGTTCAGGGTCGAGTTCAGCAAGAATCTGGTTCACCTTCACATGAGCCGCATTCTTAAAGGCCTGCTGTGCAATCAGAAAGGCCTGTTTGATCTGCCCAAGATAGCTCTCAAGGGATTTAGTCTGGTCTTCTCCTGCCACATGAAAACCGATGACCTGCCTGATCGTTTCCTCCCCGGTACTCTCACCCGTAAGGGTTGTATTGATGACACTCACCAATTCGTTGAGTGTGTCAAAGATCGTGTTCAAGGATTCCGCCAATCTTTCCAGGATCTCCGTGGAGGTGAGATCGGCCTGCGAGACTTTTCTCCCCAGCAACAACGAAAAGACCCTTGAGAGAAATTCTTCGTCAACATCAACGCTGCCGGATGTTTCGTGAGAGCCTCCCTCAAACTCAGCAGTCAGTTTCTCCAGCAGTGTCAATCTTTCGCCGGCGGGAAGCTCATTGAGTCTTCTTTCAAGAAAAGCCTCGATCTGGGGTTCTGCCTGCAAATTGTCAGATCCATAAATCTGCCTGATTTCATCGCTCACTTGCTTTAAGGACATCTGGTTGGTCATTGCCCTATTTCCTGTCCTTGAGCCTGTCCGGACTCAGGATCACTGTCTGGGCCATGAAGTCGTCTTCTTCAGATTTGTCTTCAGCTTTCTTGGAAACCTCTGAGACTCCTTTCTCTTTTTTCAAGACAGTGTCGTCCTTTCCAGGGACATCAGCACGGCCTGACTGAGGTGTCTCAGGGGTTCTGGCTGGATGTTCAGCCTTTTCCGAAGGCGAGATAATCACGGTTTCAGGCAGAACCTCTTCTTTTGGCGAAACAGCGGCTAACACATCTTTTTCCGGCGGAGCGGGCGGCGCCTGCTTCGTCATCTCTGAAGAAGAAATAATCACGGTTTCAGGCATGGGCTCTTCTTCCGGCTGAGGAGGCGCGGATACGTCCTGCCTGAAATCTTTAGCCGAAAGAATCACCGTCTCAAGGACCTCTGTCTCGTCTTGCGAGCCGTCAACTGCCTGCCCCGGCTCCTCCCCTGCCATTGTTGAAAAAATCACTGTTTTTTCTAATTGATCTTCAATCCCAACTTTATCCTTTACTATTTCGTGCTGCTCCACATCAAGGTCCGCACGCCATCTCTCCGTAATGTTCACAAGAATGTCATGAATCGCCTCATTGTCTGGGGCATGCTCTTGTTGATCAACCGCGAGCGCTTGCCGGAGTTTCGGCTCTGCATGGCCAACCGTGACGGGTCCCTGCTGAAACAAGGTGGCTTTGACTTCTTCCCTCAGACTCTCCAGTCCTTGCCGGAATTCGTCTATTGACCATTTGGGATCCCCCCTCAGGCTGGCATTCAACAAAGACCACCCCAAATCGAGGGATTTCTCCCAAAGCTGCAGCCAATCTTCGCCAAGAGTCTTTCCTGTCCGGCTTTCCGGATTCCAGAAGATATTTTCAGGTAAGCAAAAACCATTCCGCCCGCTTTCCGGAAGGTTTTCAACAGAGGCATCATCGCGAGATGCCATCTTTTCCAAACCTTGTTCCAGAGCCATATATACCTCTGAAACACCTTGTTTCTTATTGACAAGAAGCGTGTAGAACCAGACAAGCCCCAGAAAATAGATGCCGTAATAAGGGGGAGATTGGGGAACGCAAGGCATCTTGACGGCGCTTCCCCCAACATCTATAAGCCTAACCCTAAAATTCCAGAAAAAGGGCAGGAGACCACTCTGATCACTGAGCTTTACCCAAATGCGATTCAGAGATAATCCGAGATCGGGATGCCTGTAAGTATCGAGCCCCGAAAAGACCGTTTGGGCAAGCTCGCCAAGGAAAGAGAGTTTCAAGTACAAAACTTCCAGGAAATATCTTTCGTCCGTACTAAAAATAAAAGGCGCCTTGACCGGATCATCTCCTTTCAAGGCCTTAAGGCAACTGATCCTGCCCGGCTCTTGTTTCTCAGCAAGGTGTGCTTCCAGTTCTTCAAAGGAGGCCCCTGAGATAAGAGACAAAAAATCCGGTGCGTTAACGGACATGGCCTCAAAAATCAA
>JADFWI010000527.1 GCA_015222985.1 Pseudomonadota bacterium
CAGGCTCTGTTTGCGAAGGTCCTGATCAATCACTGTAAACAAGGAGGTGATGATCTCATAACTAATGAGGCAACTCAAGGTACAATGTGCTACGGACAATAATCGATGAACACTGATCAAGATTAAGGAGGGAATAAGATGAAAAAATCATTCTGGTCAAAAGTGATTGTTTTTTCAATGGTGTTCTGTTTTGGTATCAGCGGTTCTGCCTTTGCTGAGAGCCTTGTCATCAAGGGCTCCACCACGGTACTGCCTGTCGCTCAGATGGCGGCAGAAGTCTATATGAAAATGCACCCGGATCTAAATGTATCGATTTCCGGCGGCGGTTCCGGAAACGGGATCAAGGCCCTGATCGACGGGTCCACCGATATTGCCAACGCTTCCCGGTTCATCAAGCAAAAAGAGATTGACCTTGCCATGAAGAACAACGTCTTCCCGGTGGCCCACCGCGTGGCTATCGATGCTATTGTCCCTGTTGTTCACCCCACCAACAGAATAAAAAATATCACCCTGGCCCAGCTCAAGAGCATCTACCGGGCGGAGATCCGTAACTGGAAGGAACTGGGCGGAGAAGACAGAAAGATTGTAATAATTTCAAGAGATACGAGCTCCGGAACCTATGAGGTGTGGCACAAAAAGGTTATGAAAAAAGAGCGGGTGGCGCCCACGGCCCAGTTGTTGGCTTCAAATGGCGCCGTGGCGCAGGCCGTGACGAACAACAAGCATGCCATCGGTTACGTCGGTATCGGTTATCTGAACAAGAATATCAAAGCGCTTGATGTGAGCGGTGTGACTCCATCTGTTACTACCGCCTTAAACGGCACATATCCTATTGCCCGTCCTTTGTTTATGTTCACAAACGGCTGGCCAAAAGGCGTGGCTTCTGATTTCATCAATTATGTTGTCAGCCCAAAGGGGCAGAAGATCGTCGAGGAGGAAGGGTTTGTGCCGCTATACTAGATAACTCAAAGCTCAAAGGTGAGAGCTCAAGGAGACTAACTGTCCTATCAGTAATTGCCCCGGACAGGAGTTATGAACAGGGCCCAGAAACGGCGCATTGGAGAATATCTCATAGAGAAGTGGTTTCTCTTTCTTGCCACCATTTCGATCATTGTCCTTGCTTTGATTGTGGCCTTTCTTTTCAAGGAAGGCATCCCAATCTTCAAGTCGGTATCGGTCGGTGACTTTCTGTTCGGGCAATTGTGGTACCCAACAGATGAACCGGCAGATTTTGGCATTCTTCCGCTCATTGTCGGTTCCCTGATCGTTACAGCGGTTTCATCCATGATTGCGGTGCCGCTCGGGGTCCTTTCAGCGATCTATATCTCAGAAATTGCAAGACCGAGCGTAAAGGAAATCTTAAAACCTGTGGTCGAACTCCTTGCCGCCCTTCCCTCGGTGGTGATCGGGTTCTTCGGCATGGTGGTCATGGCCCCTTTTCTTCAAAAGGTCTTCGACATCCCGACCGGCCTTAATATCGTGAATGCGTCAATTATGCTGGCCATGATGGCCGTGCCGACTATTTCCAGCCTTACGGAAGATGCCCTCCACGCGGTGAGGCGGGAGCTGCGGGAAGCATCGTTAGCCTTAGGGGCAACCCAGTGGGAGACCATCAGCAGGGTAGTTGTCCCCGCATCATTATCGGGCGCCTGCACGGCTGTTATACTTGGCATGTCGAGGGCAATCGGTGAAACGATGGTGGTTTTGATGGTTGCAGGGGGCGCTGCCGCAATTCCTGAAAGCATATTTGATTCGGTGCGCCCCATGCCGGCCAGCATCGCGGCCGAGATGGGGGAGGCCCCCTTTAGAAGCGATCACTATTACGCCTTGTTTGCAACCGGCATAGTCCTTTTCTTCATGACCCTGGGTTTCAACTTGATTGCAGACTACATATCTCATAAGTATAAGCAAGTCGGGACAGCGACGCTGTAACATGGACTTCAGACAAAAGAGAAAGCTGGTTGAGGCAATAGCGTTTTTCATTATCAGGTCGTCGGCTGTTATCATATGCCTGGCTCTGGCGATCATGCTGGGATTTCTTTTCGTGAAGGGGTACAGAGCCATAAACTGGACCTTCCTCACACAACCCCCAATGGACGCCATGACCAGAGGCGGCATATTCCCAGCCATTGTTGGTACGTTCTACTTGACGCTAGGTGCCATCTTGGTCGCTTTTCCTCTTGGGGTGGCCTCTGCGATCTATCTGAATGAATACGCCATAGAAGGCAGGATGGTCAGAACAATAAGACTTGGTATCAACAATCTTGCGGGTGTGCCATCGGTTGTTTTCGGACTTTTCGGCCTGGGGCTGTTTGTGGTTTTTTTAGGGTTTGGTTCTTCAATACTGTCCGGTTCGCTTACGCTCGGGTTTCTAATACTCCCTGTAATTATTGGCGCCTCTGAGGAAGCCTTAAAGGCCGTTCCACAAACATACAGAGAGGCCTCTCTTGCCCTTGGCGGCACCAAGTGGCAAACCATCTACAGAGTGGTGCTTCCCGCGGCACTCCCCGGAATCTTGACAGGTTCCATACTAGGCATCGGAAGGGCAGCCGGGGAGACGGCCCCTATCATGTTCACTGCAGCGGCCTTTTATACGAGCAAGCTTCCCTCTTCTATATTTGACGAGGTAATGGCCCTTCCTTATCATATCTACGTGTTGGCCACCGCCGGCACGCATATTGAGGAGACAAGGCATCTTCAGTATGGCACGGCCTTAGTTCTTATTGCGCTGGTACTCGGCGTCAACCTTGTAGCCATCATTATGCGGACTAGAATGCGCAGAAAGCAAACTTACTAGGATCAATGACTAAGATGTCAAACAAGATGAAGATGGCTACTAAGAACATGACATTCCATTATGGCGCCTTCAAGGCCCTTGACGACATCACTCTTGAATTCAGAGAAAATCAGGTCACGGCCCTTATAGGGCCGTCGGGCTGCGGCAAGAGCACGTTTCTAAGGTCATTAAACCGTATGAATGACATCATCCCGGCCGCTCGCGTGGAAGGCCAGGTCCTTCTGGATGGAGAAGATGTTTACGGCCCGAATGTCGATGTGGTAGAAATCAGAAAACGAGTTGGCATGGTTTTTCAAAAGCCGAATCCGTTTCCCAAAACTATATTCAATGATGTGGCCTACGGCCTGAGGATAAAGGGAATCAAGAACCGGGGGGAACTTCAGGCCAGAGTTGAAGCAAGCCTTAAGGCGGCTGCTATATGGGACGAGGTCAAGGATCGACTCAATGAATCTGCCCTTAGTCTTTCAGGGGGACAGCAACAGCGTTTGTGCATTGCCAGGGCCCTTGCCATTGAGCCCGAGGTTGTGCTCATGGATGAACCGGCCTCAGCCCTTGATCCCATTGCCACGCAAAAGATCGAGGAACTCATACGTGAATTGAAGAAGAGCTACACCATCATCATCGTGACCCACAACATGCAGCAGGCTGCCAGGATCTCGAACATAACCGCTTTTTTTTATATGGGAAGGCTTATAGAGGTGGACAAGACCGAGACCATCTTTACGAAACCTAGTCTGAAACAGACCGAAGACTATATTACGGGACGATTTGGCTAGTGTCCGCCCAGAAATGGCATCTTTTGCCCCGATACGGCGTTCTCCGCAGGTTCCTATCCTCGACGTAGCGCTGCTACGCCTGCGGTAGAAACCTTTGTGCGGCCTTGTCTCGTGACAAAATTTACCATTTCTGGACGGACACTTGCTAAGACTTGGGAGCAATTATGACCTCATCGCTTCACAGAGAACTGGCTGACCTCAAGATCAATCTTCTCAAAATGGCATCCATGGTTGAAGAGGCCCTTGAAAACGCTCTTCGCGCCCATAACACCAGGGATGGTGTCTTGGCGTCGGGCATCATAGAAAATGACGATGAGATTAATGCCATGGAGATTCTCATTGATCAACAATGCCTCAAGTTGCTCGCCCTTAAACAGCCCATGGCCATTGACCTTCGTTTCATCACCATGGCCATGAAGATCAATCTGGGTCTGGAACGTATTGGAGATCAAGCCGTCAACATAGCCGAAAGGACCCTTCTTCTCATTGAAGAGCCCTTGATCATGAAACCCATGGGCGTCAATAAGCTGGCTAGAATCTCCGAAGAGATGCTTCGAGACAGCATGAACGCATTTGTCAACCGCGACGTCAAGTTGGCGGAATCGGTTTGTGACAGAGACGATGAGGCAGACGAGGTCTATGTTCGCCTTGTCTGTGACATCCTGGAGCATATGACCGAAGATCCTTCTTTTATCGCGCAGGGTGTCCATTTTACCGTCATTGCGCACAACCTTGAGAGGGTTGCCGACCAGGCAACCAACATCTGTGAAGACGTGGTCTATATGGTCGAAGGCAGGATCATCAAACACAAATCTCTGCTTGACAAGTCAGAGGCCAAGACGGGATGAGCAAAGAGACTATCCTCATTGTCGAAGACGAGGAAGATATCGCCGGACTGATTGCCCACCACGTGAAGGCAGCAGGATTTGACGTTATGATTGCCCATAACGGGGTCATGGCTTTCAAAGCCATGGAAAAGCAGCTTCCTGACCTCATTGTGCTTGACCTCATGCTTCCGGATATGGACGGCACGGAACTGTGCAAAATCCTTAAACGAAAAAAAACTACGCAAAAGATCCCTGTCGTCATGGTCACTGCAAAAGGGGAAGAGGTAGACCGCGTCGTGGGTCTGGAATTGGGTGCTGACGACTACATTGTAAAACCCTTCAGCACCCGTGAGCTTACGCTGAGGATCAAGGGAGTCTTGAGACGACTGAGGGGCCCGGAAGTAGAACCAAAGGTCTTGAAGCATGGGGAACTGACTCTGGACATCGATGCCCACAAGGTGACAACGGGTGGGAAGAACATTGAATTGACCCTTACCGAATTTAATCTCCTTCGCGAGCTGTTGCTCAACAAGGGCCGTGTGAGATCAAGGGAAACGCTTTTGAACAATGTCTGGGGATACAGTTTTGAGGGCTACGAACGCACGGTGGATACCCATATCCAGCGCCTCCGCCGCAAACTGGAAGACCATGGAAAGATCATTGTAACCGTGCGGGGGATCGGATACATGATCAAAGAAGAAATGCCATGAAGTTCAAATGGAAACTCTTTTTATCGTATTTCCTAATTGTACTCATACCCTTTCTTGCCGCAGAAAGATATGTTGCCTACCATCTTAAGGATCGCCTCCTGCATCAGATAGAAGACCGCCTTCTCAAGGAAGCCCTGCTGATCAAGGCCATCATCGAAAAAGAGGCTGAAAACCGCCGCCTTTCCTATGAAATCGACTCTCTGATCAAAAACATGGGCAGAGACATCAATGAACGCATTACCTTTATAGACAGCCACGGCGCCGTCTTGGGAGATACCGGGATAGCCCCGGAGGACCTGAAAAACATTGAGGACCATTCCACGCGCCCCGAATTCATAGCGGCTTTCAAGATGTCACATGGTGTGGCGATCCGCTATAGCGCCACCCTTGAGATAGACATGATGTATCTGGC
>JADFWI010000007.1 GCA_015222985.1 Pseudomonadota bacterium
AACCTTGCTCAGTTTTCACTTTGCTGACGACAATGCTTACAAGATCTCGTACGGGCACTTGCTCCTGCTTCTTGGTCTCCAGACTCCTGAGTACCGCAGCCCCCTCCTCAAGTTCGCGGTCGCCTACTATAAGAACATAGGATGCTCCGAGTTTATTTGCCCGTCGCATTTGCGCCTTGAGACTGCGGTCTTGGAAGTCCATCTCAGTGCGAACCTTCTGCCTTCTGATGTGCTGCATCCACTCAAAGGCCCTGTCCTGCGCTTGAGACCCCAAGGCAGCGATGTAGAGATCGGGCAGTTTTTCAAATTTGTGGGCACGGCCGGCCAAGAGTTCCATCACTCGATCAACACCAATAGCAAACCCCACGCCTGGCTGATCCGGGCCGCCTAATGACTTCACGAGGCCATCATAGCGTCCGCCACCTGCCACGGCATCTTGGGCACCTAAGGCCCCGGCAAGGACTTCAAAGGTCGTTCGGGTATAATAGTCTAATCCCCTCACCAGGCTATGATTTGTCTGAAAAGGTATGTGAAATCGTTCCAGGGCCTTTTGGACTGTGTCAAAATGGTTTCGGCAGTCTTTACAAAGGTGCTCCAGAATAGATGGCGCATCTCGCATGGTTTCCTTGCAGGTGGGCACCTTGCAATCGAATATGCGCAGCGGGTTCTTGTCCCTTCTCCTGAGGCAGTCCGAACAGAGTCTCTCGGAGCGACCTGCCAAGAAGGCTTTGAGCGCTTTCTTAAAGCTCGGACGGCATTCAGGACAGCCCAGAGAGTTGATGTGGAGCTCGATGTCGGAAAGTTCAAGGCGCTGCATGAATGTCATCAAAAAAAGAATAAGCTCGGCATCTGCTCTGGGGTCGTGCAGCCCAAAAACCTCGGCGTTGATTTGGTAAAACTGCCGGTACCGGCCTTTCTGGGGTCGTTCCCTGCGGAACATCGGCCCAACTGAATAGAGCTTCCACACAGGATCTTTTGCATACAACTTATGCTCGATGTATGCTCTTACCACAGATGCCGTGGCCTCAGGCCGCAGGGTGAGGGAACCGCCGCTTCGATCGGCAAAGGTGTACATCTCTTTTTCCACGATGTCGGTATCGGCCCCGATGCTGCGGGCAAAAAGCTCGGTTTGCTCAACAATGGGGATTCGTAGTTCCGCAAAGCCGAAGTCGTCAAAAAGCTCCCGAACAACACCCTCAACGTATTGCCAGAGCCCGGTTTCTTCCGGGAGAATGTCTTTAAAACCCCTGACCAGCCTGATCATTTTGGCAATGCCCCTTTAGAAATCATACACCCATGATTTTCATGCAACTTGAAATCCTTAACGCAGAGAAAACCGGGAAGTCAACACAATAATGCACAACAAGCAGGGCAACCTGTATTGAGAAAAATCGCCAACCGCAAGTCAGTGCCTTCAAATAGTCGAAAGCTTAGGGCTTCGATTCGCAACGACTGTAACGTATTTTAAGAGGTTAAGTTTGCGTATAAGCAAAATTGTTCTCCAATGTTTTTGCTTATACGCAAAATATGTTGACATTGCTGTCTAGGGGTTGTAATGGATATATATGCTGAAAAACAGATATCTAACGCAATTTGTTCTTGAAGATCTTGCTGAAAAGATGGTGTTTGTAGGCGGACCGCGACAGGTAGGCAAAACGACCCTCGCCAGGGAGCTTGTCGCACCGCATTTCCAAGATACCGGTTACTATAACTGGGACAAAAGGCGTGACCGCAGGAAAATCATGGAATCAGATTGGCCGGGAAATGCGGAATTGATCATTCTCGACGAGATACACAAATTCAAGAAATGGAAATCATTTGTAAAAGGAGAATACGATACACTTAAGGGCAAATACAAGTTCATGATTACAGGCAGCGCTCGTCTTGACGTATACAGAAAAGGCGGAGACTCAATGCTGGGAAGATATCATTACTACCGGTTGCATCCGTTTTCTCTGGCCGAAATAGCGGGAAAGGTGTCTTTGTCGCCTGTTCTCACGGAAATAGCCATCGGTTCACAAAGTGAAAACGATGCGTTTTTGACTCTTGACACGTTCGGCGGATTTCCCGAACCCTTCATGAAACAGAACATGAGAGTTCTCAGAAGATGGCACAACGAAAAAGTTGATAGATTGTTCCGTGAGGAGATCAGAGATATCGAACAGATCAGGGATGTTGCCAGCATGCAGCTTCTTGGCGATATGCTCCCGAAACGAGCAGCCGCATTGCTATCCATCAATTCCTTGAGAGAGGATCTTGAAGTGAGCCACCGGGCAGTATCCAACTGGCTCAGTATTTTGGAGTCATTTTACTATTGTTTTAGAATATATCCATACATTGGAAAGAACTATCGTTCCTTAAAAAAGGAATCTAAACTCTATCTTTGGGACTGGTCGGAAATTAGTGATGAGCAGGCGCGATTTGAAAATTGTGTGGCATCTCATCTTCAAAAACTCGTTCATTTCTTCCAGGATTATGAAGGATATAGAATCAATCTGCATTACTTAAGAAATGTGGATAAGAAAGAAGTCGATTTCCTTGTGACTGTTGATGAAAAACCGTGGTTTTCGGTAGAAGCGAAAATGAATGAGACAAACGTCTCGCCTCATTCACGTTATTTCAAAGAAAAGCTGAACATACCCTTTGCATACCAAGTTGTTAAGAAAAGTGGCGTGGACAGGTTTGTAGGCGGAATTCGGGTTGTGTCCGCCGATAGGTTTCTTTTGGGCCTTATTTGACTGTCTCGTGGTAATCCAACTGAGGATCAGCAAAAAGATTCCTTTGAACGTCCTCCCTAGCCGCTACCTTAATAATGGCCTGTGCTGAAATCCGCTCATGGATGTGCAAAGCCACAGGGTCCACCCGGAAAGATACTTTCTCCCGTTTATGTGTCCACTCCAACCAGGGTTCATGATTCATGATGGCCTCTGCAAGCAATTGTACCTCATCTCCAGTGAG
>JADFWI010000528.1 GCA_015222985.1 Pseudomonadota bacterium
GTATCTGTCAGGATGTCCTTCAGAGCGAAAAAAGATGGCTTGACCTTGTTTTCCGAGATGTCAAATATGCTACGCTCGGCAAAATCGAGGACCTCTTCCACATCGCCTCTGTCTTCAAAACACTTCGTGGTGATGGCCGCGGACCGCTCTATAAGACGTCTCAGGGTGGCTTTTTCTTTGATGATCTTGGCGTGGTGGGAGGCGTTGACGGCCATCGGCACCGTGTCTACCAGCTCAGCCAGATAGGACGCACCACCAACTGATTCAAGCTGTCCCTGCTCTTTCAGCAAGTTTGTGAGGGTCACCAGATCGGCCGGTTCGTTTCTCTCAAAGAGTTCCACCATGCCCTTGAATATCTTGCTATGGACCCCACGGTAAAAGTCCTGCTCGGAAAGAATTTCCAGGACTTCAGGCAGTGTTCTGTTTTCGATCAGAATGGCGCTCAGAATGGATTGTTCCGCCTCAACATTGTGAGGTGGAACCTTCTGCAACCAGGGATCATTAGTGCTCATAGGACCTATTCTTCTGCAACTACCTTAACCGTGATCTCCGGGTTGACGTCGGGATGGAGTTGAACAGGTACGATATATGATCCAAGCGTCTTGATAGGTTCAGAGAGCAGGATCGTTTTTCTATCCACCTCAAAGCCTTGAGCCTTCAGTTGATCCTGAATATCTCGCCTTGAAACCGAACCGTAGAGCTTGTCATCTTCAGAGACCTTGGCAGCAATAGTGCATATGGCTCCCTGAATCGTCTTGGCCAAGGTTTCGGCCTTGTTTCGGTCTTTGACAACTTGGAGTTCCAACTGCGTCTTCTCTCTTTCAAGCAGTTTGCTGTTTGCAGCCGTAGCCGGGACCGCCTTTTTTTGTGGGAGAAGGTAATTCCTGGCATAACCGTTGGCCACCGTTACTTCGTCTCCGACAGTGCCGAGCGATTCAATAATCTCTCTGAGTATCACTTTCATTTTTGTCATCCACTCCTTTTTTCATTCGCCTGAAATCGATCCATACATCAAAAAAGCCCGCTGCAATAACCAGCAGAAGAACAAACTGCTGGATTGCTATGAGGCCGTACAGGATGCCCCTGAGTATTTTTGGAAATTGTTTTTTCTCGAAATAGAAAGAGACGATGGCAATACCCTGGAAGAAGTATATCGTCATCATGATAATCAGACCATTAACTCCAAAGAGCTTGAAGCCTTTGTGGGGAAGGAGAACCAGAATGCCCGACAAAATAACCAGCCAGACTAGGGGTTCGGGCGCTTTCCATTTATTGAGGGCGCCAAAGTCCGGGCAGAACAGCTTTCCACTCTTCAAAAGCGGCCGGGCCAGCAAGAGGTTGCTCCAGACCACAAGGAGGGTCGAGACTATGACGATGGCGGGCATGATGCGAAGCATAACGTAAAGGATACCTTCCATAGACTGAGCAAGGATGCCGATTTTTTCTTCAGATACGTCCATTTCCCTGTATATGCTCAGAGCCAGTTCAAGGTTCCCGTGCAGATAATTGGATATCTGGTCCCAGATGCTTTCAGCCGAAACCAGGCCATATAGCGCCAATATCACGGCTCCGGTTCCCAGAACAATACCCGTGGTTACTACCACGGTTTTCTCCAAGGAGAGATCCATCTCAAACATCTCGGACAGAATGAGCCCTATAAGGCCCAGTTCGAAAAAATACACAGCGGAGGTCATGGAACGCCAGCGCATCGCAGAGGCAACGATGAGGGTAACGGCAATGAGGATGAGCACCCCCCGTGGGCGACCCAATCTTGACCGGTAGAAAAGGATGGGAAGGGGAACAAACACGCTGACAAGGAGCCCCACAACCGGAATATACAAACCGGCCAGAGCAATCAGAGTGGTGATTGCGGTGGCCATGAGCAATTCCTTGTGCGGCTCGTTATGGGTGATATGGCTCACAGTGGACTATCCTTCTTGCTGAGCCGAAGGGGTTGAGCCACACTATCAGTAAAGGCTCAGGGTGGCTGCGTATGGCATCAGCGCAATAGTTCTTGCCCTTTTTATGGCCGTCGTGAGCTGGCGCTGGTGTTTGGCACAATTGCCGGATATTCGCCTCGGGATAATCTTGCCCCTCTCTGTCGTAAAGAGCCTGAGGGTTCGAGGATTCTTATAATCAACGACAAAGCTGCTGTCTGCGCAAAACCGGCAGATTTTTCTCCTGCGAAACACCCTGCGCTTCTGCCTTCTCTGCCTATACGCTGCCATTTGCGGGCTCCTCCTTCTCGCTTGATTGTGCCTGGTTCTCCTGCCCCTCGGTCTTAGCAGTGGTGGGCTCAGATGTCTCCTCTGGCGGAGTCTCCTCTGGCGGAGCCTCTTCTGGTGGAGTCTCCTCTTGAGCCTCGACTGCTGCTACCTCCTGCACTGGTTCAGGCTTTGATTCCTCCTCTTCCTTTGCGGCTGCCTCGATCTCGGCCTTCACTCGTTCCGGATCTACTTCTTGGTCTATGCAGATCGTCATGTACTTCAAGGCTCGATCATCCAGGCGCAAGTTCCGTTCGAGTTCCTTAACCAGAGACCCACCCCCGCAGAATTCCGTAAGGACATAATATCCGCGGGTCTCTTTCTTGATTTCATAGGCAAGCCTTTTTTCGCCCCATTCATCAAATTTGACGAGAAGGCCCTGGGCATCTGAAATGAGATTCGTGAGTTTGTCTAAAAGGGACTGGCGTTCTTCCTGGGAAAGAGCGGGGTTTACGATAACCGTAGTTTCATACCTTCTCACTTTTGACATGTCCTCCTTTTGGATGTTAGTAGCCCCGATCTCGACCGGAGCAAGGAGATAAAAAA
>JADFWI010000529.1 GCA_015222985.1 Pseudomonadota bacterium
AAGTCTTCGGCGCAGTAGTAGGTTTTTACGAGCTTTGCGCCCAATTCAGCCGCGATACGGCAGGACAGGGCCAGGTAGCGTGCGGTTCGTTTTTCGAGTTCTTTGCCGACTGCCGTAACAGCCATAACCGGTATCCCATAATCTTCACACTCATTGACCAATAAGGCCAGGGACTCCAGGGCTTGTTTTTCGTAATCACTTCCCACAAAAATGGAAAGCCCCACTGCCGCCACGTTGAGCCGGATCATTTCTTCTACGGAGGTGGTTATGATCTCGTCGGAGAGGTCTTTGCCGATAACACTGGTGCCCCCCGAAACCCTCAAGATGATTGGAGTGTCAATGTCAGGGGCCACACAGGTGCGCAGAACGCCTCTGGTCACAAACAGACCGTCGGCATAAGGGAGAAGGTCTCTGATGGTTTCGCCAGGTCTCTCAAGACACCTGGTGGGGCCCTGGAAATACCCATGGTCTATGGGAAGAAACTGGCAGTGTCCATCCGGCTTGATCAGCCGGGACAGGCGATTTCTCATCCCCCAACCAATGTTGTCAGCCCCCTTGATGGACTTTTCATTGACACTCGTACCCTCCGATGCCATCTCTGACACATCCCTTGCCTCCAAAATTCCTTCTGCATCCGGCATAGTGTTTACCTCCTCAGACTAATTCAACGAATCAAACAGGGGAATTACTATCTCTGTGGTTCGATGATGACCTTAATCGAATCCCTGGCCTCGGCCACCAATTTAAATCCTTTACCCGTCTCTGCCAGGCTCAGCCGATGTGAAATCATCTCACTGACGCGCACACGGCGAGCACGAATAAGCTCAAGGGCGGTTACGTGATCCGCTGGGCTTCCCGCATAGGAAGTCATAAGGACAACGTCATTTCTAAAGAAGAGATCGTTGATGGATACCGGAACCGTAACGCCAGGATCCGTGGGAGCAAAGAAAAGCACTGTGCCTCCCCGTTCCACCAGTTGGAGAGCCTGCAAATTAGCCGACACAGCGCCGGTACATACCAGCACCTTGTCTGCCAGCCAGCCATCATTAATCCGACGTACCTCAGACACAATATCTTCCTTGGCATGAATCGTTGCGTCCGCTCCAAACCTCTTGGCCGCTCTCAAGCGGTCCTCGCTGATATCCGTGGCGACCACCCGAGTTGCACCAAGGGCACAGGCAAGCTGAATGTGGAGCAGGCCCGCTATGCCGCTTCCGATTATCACCACCGTGTCACCAGGCCCAATCCCTGCTGTCTCCTGTGCACGCCACACACAGGCGAGCGGCTCTGCGAAACTCGCCTCCTCAAAGGATACTCCATGGGGAATGAGATATACGCCCCGGTCCACATTGATCGCAGGCAATCGCACATATTCAGCAAAGCCCCCAGGATCAAAATTAGTTCGGCGAAGCGTATCACACACCGTGTGATGTCCCCTGAGGCAGAAACGGCAAGTGTTGCAGGGAACGTGGTGCGACGCAACCACCCGATCTCCTTTCTTGTATCTATTAACTCCTTCCTCGACTTGGACCACTTCTCCGGCAATCTCGTGGCCAAGAACCAGAGGCGCCTTTTTGATCCGGTACCATTCCATTACATCGCTGCCACAGATGCCGCTGGCCTCTATACGCACCAGGAGTTCACCCCGGCCGATTTCTGGAGTGGGGATTTCCTCTATCCGGATATCCTTATTGTTGTAGTACATGGCTGCGCGCATGTCTTACTTCCTCTGGATGACCTGGCTTGAATTTTTACCGGCCTGTGTCGCACCCACAAAGCACTCTCGGAAAACAGAACTTTTCGTGTAACCGTTCACGGGTTACATTTACGCCGTACGGAATTGTTTTGAAAGATGAACGTCGAACATCGAACGTCCAAGCCTACTTCGCCGAAGTGGCTACGAAGGCTGAAC
>JADFWI010000530.1 GCA_015222985.1 Pseudomonadota bacterium
ATCGACTAAAACAATAAAACAAAGATGTCTCAGAATGGTTACGGCTTTGTTAATGTTTTGTTACAATTTGCCTGGATGAGAAAAACATTGTTGGGGATCGCGGGGGGGAAGCTGCAGGAAGATAAGCTGACTGCTGAAAGCTGAAAGGCCAGCAATGCTTTGGGTTGTTTTAGGTCACCTAACACAATAGCGATCTTTACCAATGATACAGTATCGCAGAAAGGAAACGGAGGAATTCTATTTGGCAATCATGGCCCGCATGCGATCCGATGCATTTTGTGCATGATCGGCGATATCGCCCACAATTTCCACTAACCTTATCATGTGAAATACGACGAGTGGGTCTTTGATGCTGCTGAAGATTCTGAACTTCAACTCCCGTTCCAGAAGGTCGGCCTCTCTTTCATCTTGACGGATATCCCGAATAAGGCTTTTCATTTTGTTCCTTTGGGCCTCGGAACTGCTCCTGAAATACTCTGTGGCCATGGTTACCAGCTCGGGTAACTTGTCAATGGGCGGGATCACGGAGTCCACCAGATGTATAAAATCGGTAGCTATCTCATGCGGTACACCGCTGGGGCGAAAGGAGAGCCAGAACATGGCGTCTTCCACCTCATCGATGACTTTGTCTTGCTCTCTGAGATATGCAAAGAACTGGAACTTGTCCACCGGCATCAGGATACCCCTGGGCAGATGGTTGCGAATTCGGCGCTTGATATCATCGGCCTCACTTTCCATTCGGGCCACCTGTTCCGTGAAGAGGTCGAACATTTTGCAATCCTCGCCAACATGGCAGGCTGCCGCTTCTTTGAACAGTTGGGCACATTCCTTGACCTTGTCAGCATGTTCCTGCAACGCTTCAAATGGAGATTTGATAAATAGAGAAGGCAGTGATAGGCGCATAGCTCTTCCTCCTGTGGTTTACTAGGGTTACAACATAAAAGTTGTGAGGAGTTTGTACAATACCATGGACAATACCACGGTGAATGGCAGAGTCACGATCCACGAAAGACCGATGTTTTTGAGAATACGTAAATCCAGCGTGCCCATGCCCCGCATGATTCCCACCCCCACCACGGAGCCCACGAGCACATGGGTGGTTGAAACCGGAAGCCCCAGCCTGGAGCAAACTAAAATCGTGGTTGCGGCCCCGAATTCTGCGCAAAACCCCCGGAGCGGTGTGATTTCCGTTATGTTTTTCCCTATGGTCTCCATGACGCGAGTCCCAAATGCTAGCAGGCCCCCGCCCACAGCGATGCCCCCGATAGCAAGCATCCAGAATGGCACTTCAACCTGAAGGGCTACGGACTTGGTCTTGACCACGGCAAATATGGCTGCAAGGGGGCCGATGGCATTGGCCACATCATTGGCCCCGTGGGCAAATGCCACATAACAGGCCGTGAGTACCTGAAGCTGGGCAAAGATACATTCCGCAGGAGAATACCCCTGGGGATTCGGCCCGAGTTCACATTTAAGGCGGACCTGTCTGCGCATCCACGTGCGTGCAAACAGGCCCACCAGGGCTGCGCATGGAATAGCCATCAGCACAGTCTGGAAAAAGCCGAGGTCAAGGTGGAGGTTCTTGAGAGCTTTAAATATAAAGGAGAGGATGAGCACCAACACTACGAAGAAAATCAAGGCCGGTGAATAATGAATCGCGGCCGCGTGAGGGTCTCTGGCGGACATGATTTTCTTGTCGGCCAGATAGAAGATGCCTCCTCCGATTGTAGCCCCGACAGCCGGTGAGACGACCCAACTGATGGCAACGGTGATGATCTTGCCCCAGTTCACAGCGCCTGCGCCAACGCTGATAATGCCAAAGCCCACAACGGCGCCTACGATAGCGTGGGTGGTGGAGACAGGAAGGCCAAAATATGTGGCCAGATGCACCCAGACACTGGCCGCAATAAGGGCCGCAAACATCCCGAGCATCAGCTTGTTCGGGGCGTCAGCCAGAAGGGCCGGGTCGACCATTCCCTTGCTGATGGTGCTGGTCACATGCCCCCCTGCAAGGACAGCCCCGAGGACATTGGCGATAATTGAGACCAACACCGCCTGGTTTAAAGTCAACGCCCGAGAACCCACCGAGGTTCCCATGGCATTGGCCAGATCATTAGCCCCAATGTTGGCCGCCATGTAAAGACCAATCAGTGAGGCAAAGGATAGGACAACAATATCGATACTCATGTCTTGTCAGTTGGGCGGATGATTGTGGTGAGTCGAGTTGGTCCTTATTATTCTTTCAGCCAGATAGTGTCAATGGATTTTGACGGTTTCGTAAGATTCTCGGCGGTCCCTTGATGAGCATTTCGGCTATGGTGAGTTTTACCTTGGGCAGGGCATTGTTTTCCTGTTGTACAAAGGCCATTTCCAACGAGGCAAGATTCTGGTAAAAGCCTGTTCTATCCAGAACTGGGACCTCTTTAAGATGCGAGCAGATCTCTTGGCATTTGAAACAGCCCGGGAAGTTCATATTTTTGCCGTCCGGCCTGACAAAGCTGTTCGGGACGCCATGCATGCGGCATATCATGAGCCTGTGGTCGTAAAGCCGGCAGCGCCCGTCATGGTTAAGGGGGCACATGATGCGGGGTCTGAGACCACGCCTCAATAGCGCATGGCTCTGGCGGACATAGTCCGTGGCCCTGTTCATAAACACCTGCTGTTCTTTCTGGGGAGAGGATTTTATGCCCTCCCATAGGTAGGCCCATTCCACATAGGTATGGTGCTGGAAATAGGTGGCGCAGCAATTGTCAGGACATCCGTGGCATGAGAGGCCGATCTTGTCTGCCGTCCGATTGTACGCCTTTTCCATATCGGAATAGAGACGGGAGAGATCGTGAAGCAGTGTATTTTTTGACGTTTTTTCTGGCATTTAACCGGTGTTTGTGTGACGGTTTTGAAAAAGTCGGCTTCAGATCAAAAAAAACCTATCACGAGCACTTGAAAAGAGAAAGGAGAATTCCATGTCTGTGAAGGTGCACAAAATCACGAATCTCTACCACGGCAGGATCTTCGACGTTGTCCTTGAGAAAGTAACGTTGCCAAACGGATTGATCAAAGACCGGGAGATCGTTCGACATTCCGGCGCCGCGGCCATGGTGCCTCTCACGGATAGCGGCAAGATTCTTCTGATCAAGCAATACCGCCATGCAGTGGGTGAATTTTTGTGGGAGATCCCTGCCGGGACTCTGGAGCAGGATGAAGCTCCCATTGAATGTGCCCGGCGGGAACTAGTGGAAGAGACCGGATATGAAGCCAAGAACTTTGAGGAAATTGCGGAAATCCTGCCTGCCCCCGGATACACTGACGAGCACATCCACATCTATCTGGCCACGGGGTTGAAACTAGTTGAGCAGAACCTTGATGATGACGAGGTCCTGGAGCTCCGGCCCACGGACTTTGACAAAGCCCTTGAGATGATAATGGCAGGCGAGATTCAGGACGCCAAGACCATAGCAGGTCTCTTGCTGACCTCGATGCGGGGTCGTGAATTAGGTTGAAATCTTCGAAAAATCGGCAAAGATGGCAAAAAGGTCGGCGATTTCTCCAAGCAGGGCCAGGCGGTTTTGCTTAAGGCTCTTGTCGTCGGTTAGGACCATAACCCCATCAAAAAAGCCGTCCACCGGCCCTTTCAGGGTGGATACTGCCAGTAGAGCACGATCAAAGGCCGCCCTTTCTATGTCTTCGGATATTTCCTGTTTCACCTTTTGAAAGGCGTCATAAAGCACTTGCTCGCACGGTTCCCGAAACATGCCGGGATCTGTTTCAACTCGGTGGGCATCGGGCGCAATGTCGCCTGTTTGTCTGGCCTTTCTGATGATGTTCACCACACGTTTAAAGGCCGTGGCAAGGGGCTCAAAATCCGGTTTGGCCTTCAGGTCTTGCAGAGCCGCTGTTCGTCTTAGTACTGCCGGGATATTGTCAACGGAAGCGCTTACCACAGCAGCAATCAGATCCTTGGCAAATTCCTGTTCTGCCAGCAGGTGCTCCATGCGATGTTGGAAAAACGTAAGCACCTTGCGGGCGGTTTGCTCCCGGTCTTCGGATATCTTGTCGTTGAAAAGCTCAAGGCTCTTTAGAATGAGTCCCTTAAGAGAGGTGGAAATGCTCCTTGCCAGCATGATCTGGATGATCCCCACAGCCTGGCGTCTCAGGGCATAGGGGTCTGTTGTCCCGGTAGGAATCAGACCAATTCCGAAGCAGCCGCAGATCGTATCAAGCTTGTCTGCCATGCTCAGCAAGGCGCCGGCAGCCGTTTCGGGGAGGGTTCCCCCGGCATGGGCCGGCTGATAGTGTTCCTCAATGGCCCGGGCCACAGCCTCCGGTTCCCCTGAGCGGGCTGCATAAATGCGCCCCATGACCCCTTGGAGCTTTGGGAATTCATTGACCATTTGACATGTAAGGTCTGATTTACACAACCATGCGGCCCGCGATACTGTTGTCTTTAGCTCCGGAGCTGTCAACTCTGCGAGGTGCTCGGCGAGTTTTTGAGTTCGACACAGCTTTTCGAACATCGATCCCAGCTTCGCCTGGAAGAGTACTCCTTTGAGCCTGTCCACCATTTCGTGAGGAGTCCTCTTTGCGTCAGTCTCAAAGAAAAAGCGCGCATCTTCGAGCCTGGCCCGAAGCACACGCTCGTGTCCCGAAGTTATTACTGCCATATCTTCGGCAGGGGTGTTGTTGACCGCGATGAAACAGGGCAACAGCTCGTTATCTGAGTCGACTACGGCAAAGTATTTCTGGTGTTCCCGCATGGCGGTGATCAGGACTTCACCGGGGACTTTGAGAAAGTCCTTGTCAAAGGTTCCGGCCGACACGGCAACGTACTCCACCAGATGGGTGACTGTGTCAAGCAAGTCATCATCGGGAAGGATTCTGCCACCCAGATTGCGAGCAGCTTTTTCTATTTCCATTTCTATCATTTTTTTCCGTTCGTTTATGTCCGCCAGAACAAAGGCAGACCGGAGCGCAGGGACGTATTCGGAAGCATACCTGACGGCAATGGATCTTGGATCCATAAAGCGATGACCAGGGGTTCGTCGACCGCTCTTGATACTTTCGAGCCTGAAAGGGATGATCCGGTCTCCTAAAAGGGCCAGGATGGAATGAATCGGCCTGGCAAAAGTCAGACTCAGATCGGCCCAGCGCATGGTCTTGGGAAAGGGAATAGCCGCAATCAGTTCCGGGATAATGGTTTGAAGGAGCCTCAGGGATGCCTGCCCTCGTTCGGTTTTCCTGACACACACATAATCGCCTTTGGCCGTTTCCTTGATGCTCAGACGGTTCACCGAAACGCCCTGACTCTTTGCAAAACCTTCTGCTGCCCTCGTAGGCCGTCCTTCGGAGTCAAAGGCCACTGCCTTTGGAGGGCCCAGAACCTCTTTGCTGATGGACGCTTGCCGTTCAGAGACATCTTGAACTATCAGGGCAAGACGCCTCGGGGTTCCAAAGGTCTCTGCGCCTTTGGCGTGTTCGATGCGGGCCTGTGACAGTTTCTGATCCATGAGAGTTGCCATGGCCTCAAGGGCGGGTGTGATATATCCCGCAGGTATCTCCTCGGTCACGATTTCAATGAGTAAAGATCCGGACATCTAGATTATCCCTCGTGTTTGATGAGCAGTTATTTAGCCCTCTGCTCAAGCAACGGAAATCCCATGGTCTTTCTTTGTTCGAAATAGGCCGCGCCGCAGGCCCGCGCAAGTTTCCTCACGCGGGCGATGTAGCCCGTCCTTTCGGTAACGCTTATGGCCCCGCGAGCATCGAGCAGGTTAAAAACATGGGAACACTTCAGGCAGTATTCATAGGCGGGCAGCACCAGAGACCCGGCAATAACACGCTGGCATTCAGCCTCATACATGTCAAAGAGGGTGAGGAGCATTTTGACATCAGACTGTTCGAAGTTGTATGTGGAGTGCTCTACTTCCGCCTGATGGTGCAGGTCTCCGTAGGTGATGGAATCGTTCCATTTCAGGTTATAAACGTTGTCTACACCTTGCAGATACATGCCAATCCGTTCCAGGCCGTATGTAATTTCAACAGAGACAGGATCGAGTTCAATACTTGCTGCCTGTTGGAAGTACGTAAACTGGGTAATTTCCATTCCGTCAAGCCACACTTCCCACCCGAGCCCGGATGCTCCAAGGGTCGGCGATTCCCAATCATCTTCCACAAAGCGGATGTCGTGGGCCAGGGGGTCCAACCCCAGGGCTTTCAGGCTTTTCAGGTACATGTCCTGGATCTTGAGCGGGGAAGGCTTGAGGATAACCTGATACTGGTAGTAGTGTTGAAGCCGGTTGGGATTCTCTCCGTAGCGACCGTCCGTGGGCCGGCGAGAAGGCTCCACGTAGGCTACCCGCCAGGGTTCGGGACCGAGGACTCTTAGAAGGGTATCCGGATGAAAGGTGCCTGCTCCGACTTCAATGTCGTAGGGTTGCTGCAGGATGCAACCGTGTCGTGCCCAGAATTTTTCAAGGGCCTGGATGAGTTTCTGAAAGGTCAGCATGTTGTTTCCTTCTACATACG
>JADFWI010000094.1 GCA_015222985.1 Pseudomonadota bacterium
AAGTACTGCAAAGTCTCGATAGTGTATGAGAGCCCGGAACGTGCCAGCTCCACGTCAGAGGCTTCCAAATAGGGGGTCCCCTTAACAGCCAGACGGACCATCTCAAGGCGCTCCTCAGCGCTGGCAATATCTCCGGCGTTCTTATGTGGCGGGGTGGCCGATGGGATTAACAAAAGCTTGTCCAGGTTGAAAGCCTCCCGGACTTCTACCGCGGCCCTCAGGTGGCCGATGTGTATAGGGTTGAAGGTCCCGCCAAAAAGGCCTAAGCGCACGCATACCCCTTACGGTCAAAACTCTGCAAAATCGTCATGTTCTGACTTGTCCATCCCCAAACACGACAAATTTTGTGGTGGTCAACTCTTCAAGCCCCATTGGGCCATAGGCATGGAGCTTGGACGTGCTGATTCCGATCTCAGCGCCCAAACCGAGTTCGCCGCCGTCATTGAACCGCGTGGAGGCGTTCACCAGCACCACGGAGGCATCTACCTCCCGCAAGAATCGACGGGCACGACCATAATCTGAGGTCACAATAGCTTCTGTATGGGCTGAACCGAACTTGTCGATGTGCTCTATTGCTTCATCCATTGAGGAGACGATCTTGACCGAAAGGATCAGGTCCAGATATTCCGTTGGCCAGTCCTCCTCGGTGGCTTCTTTGGCCTCCGGCAAGATCCGGCAAGTCACAGGGCACCCGCGAATCTCTACGCCCGCATCTACAAAACGCCTGGCCATTTTCGGCAAAAATGATTCAGCCACAGCTTCGTGGACCACGAGGGTCTCCATGGCGTTGCATACACCCGGCCGCTGCACTTTGGCATTGTATGAGATCTCTTCCGCCATACCAAGGTCAGAGGTCTCGTCCACATAAACGTGACACACGCCTTTGTAATGCTTGAGTACCGGGATCTTGGAGTTTTCAACTACAAATCGGATCAATCCTTCCCCTCCCCTGGGGATGATGAGGTCCACAAGGTCTTCTTGAGCCAGCAGGGCGTTGACGGCAAGTCTATCCCTTACGGGGATCACCTGGGCAGCGCCTTCCGGTATGCCCGAGTCCCGCAAAGCCTCCTGGATGATGCGGGCCAAAGCGGCATTGGAATGAAAGGCTTCTGAACCACCGCGCAGAATCACGGCATTTCCGGCCTTCAGGCAGAGTCCGGCGGCATCAATGGTGGCATTCGGCCTGGCCTCATATATCATGCCGATTACGCCAAGAGGGATGCGAACACGACCGACCTGAAGGCCATTGGGCCGCAGCCTCATGCCCGTCACTTCCCCAACCGGATCAGGAAGCCCTATCACGTCGCGCAATCCCTTTGCCATGGATTCAATCACTCCGTCACTGACTGTGAGCCGGTCGATCATGGCATCTGAAAGCCCCTTTTCCCTTGCGTATGCCAGGTCCTTCTCATTTTCCTCCTTGATCGCCGCGGCTTGATCCAGGAGTTTACTGGCAACGCGATCCAAGGCCTCATTTTTCTTGTTTGTACCCAAAACCGATACTATCTTGGCAGCTTTTTTTGCGGCTTGTGCTATTTTACGCACAGTCTCTTCTATTGACATAAGGGGTCCTCCGTTTCGTCCAGAGTTATCACAAGGTTATCTCTGTGGATCACCTCATCGTAGTACTTGTGCCCCAGTCGTTTTCTGATTTGGCTGGTTTTTAGTCCCATGACTTTCCTGATGTCAGAGGCCTTGTAGTTCACCAGGCCCTTGGCAAAGGCAGTGCCATCCAGGTCAAGGCAGCCAACCATGTCTCCTTCACGGAACTCCCCATCCACATCTATAATCCCAATGGGCAGCAAACTCCTGCCCTGTTTGCAGATGGCCCTTGCCGCCCCTCTGTCTACCCTAATAGCACCCTTTTCTTTGAGCGTAAAGGCGATCCAGCATTTTCTGCATGTCATTTTCTGCCTTCCAGGGAGAAAAAGGGTTCCCACGTCCTTACCTTGAAACAGGCTTTTTAAGATGTTGGGTTTGAGCCCGCTTGCAATTACCATGGGGATACCGCTGCTGGTTACCTTCTTAGCTGTTTGGACCTTGCTCGACATCCCCCCTGTGCCAAGCGCTCCAGGAATATCGCAAGCCGTCTGCTCAACAGTTCGGTCGATTCTCGAGATCAAAGGCACCAACGAAGCGTCTTTATGGACATGCGGGTCTTTGTCGTAAAACCCGTCAATATCGGTCAGGTTGACAAGCATCTGGGCGTCCATCAGGTGCGTGATCATTGCCGCCAAGTTGTCATTATCTCCAAACTTGAGTTCGTTCACAACCACGGTATCGTTCTCGTTGACTATGGGCAGAACCCCCCAATCCAGCAAAACATTCAAGGTATTGCGGGCGTTCAGGTGACGCCTCCTATTGCAAAGATCGTCTCGCGTGAGCAGAACCTGGGCCACTTTTTTTCTATATCGGCCAAAGGCCTTCTCATAGGCATGCATAAGGCTCGGCTGCCCTGCTGCTGCCGCAGCCTGTTTGTGGGGAATATCCGTGGGCCTTTCTCTCAAACCCACCTTGATCACACCCAAGCCAATGGCCCCTGAACTCACAAGGATCACTTGACGCCCCTCATCCATAAGCCAGGATATCTGCCGGGCGAGATGGGTGATCACACTCGCTGCGGGCTTCTGATCATGGGTCAGAACGCCAGTGCCCACCTTGATCACAGCGCGTTTGACACGATTGAACAAGTCAGTCCGTATCTCTATTCGTTCCTGTTTCGTAGTCATATCTCAGCAAAAAATCAGGCAGCGGCCCGCTGGGCAACTTCCACCAGCTCTCCCAAATGGGCTTTCAACGGATTCAGCCCTTCCCCCGTAAGTGCGGAAATGACCCAGATATCCGGATTTAACGGCTTTAGGGATTTGGCGACTTCGCCTGCTAGGGCATGGGCTCCTGGCTTGTCCACTTTGTTTAAGACAACGACTTGGGTGGCTTCTGAAAGCCCCGGATTAAATGACTGAAGTTCCAGATTTATCACCCGGTAAGGGCGCAGGACGTCCTCTGCCGGCAAAGCAGCAATATCGATGAGGTGGAGCAAAAACCTGGTCCGTTCAACATGTTTGAGAAATCTTATTCCCAGCCCTGCCCCAAGATGTGCCCCTTCAATAAGACCGGGAATGTCAGCGATCACAAAAGGATCGGTTCCCTCAGGTTCGACCACGCCAAGAGATGGTATCAAAGTAGTAAATGGGTAGTCAGCGATCTTGGGACGGGCTGATGAAAGCTTCGAGATAAGGGTCGATTTGCCAGCATTGGGCAATCCGATAACGCCCACATCAGCCAGGAGCTTGAGCTCCAACTTCAGCTTGAGCATCTCTCCCGGCTCGCCCTTCTGAGCATATCTGGGCGCCCTTTTTCTCGAGGAGGCAAAATGCTGATTTCCCAGGCCTCCTCGGCCACCATGGACGGCAATAAAAGATTCGCCTCTACCGGACAAATCCTTGATGATACGGCCGCTTTCGGCCTCCCGTATCAACGTGCCAGGAGGAACCTCAATGATCAGGTCCTTGCCATGTTTTCCTGTCTGCTGTTTCCCCCGTCCGTGGGCACCTCTTTTGGCCTTGAACTGTCTTGCAAAAGAAAAGCTATAAAGCGTGTTGGTTCGGGATGTGGTCTTGAAAACAACATCACCGCCCTTGCCGCCATCACCTCCGTCTGGCCCCCCTTTGGGAACGTATTTTTCTCGTCGAAAGCTCACACAACCGTTACCGCCGTCCCCAGCCTGGACAATGATCAGCGCTTCGTCAACGAATTTCATTGCTATCGATGTAACTTCTCAAAAAGTTCGGGCTGCACGGTTGCAATAAGCGCAGGGGATGAAGGCTTTTTCTGAAAGGCGATATCTTTGTTATTGGTACAGCCTTTGCGCAGTGGCCAGATATTTGTGCTTGCTGGCAAGGTCAAAGAGAAGCCGTTTTGCGTGGATGCAGGACAAAAATCCCGAGACACAAGATGACTGCCGTCATCGGTCATTCAGGGAGAAACGGGAACCGATACCGGATAGACACTAACCCTTTTCCTGGAACGTCCCATGCGTTCAAACGTGACAATACCATCGGTTTTGGCAAACAATGTGTAATCCTTTCCCATGCCCACATTGTTTCCAGGATGGACTTTGGTCCCGAGCTGTCGCACCAGTATGTTTCCAGCTAAAACCGCTTGCCCGCCGTAACGTTTGATTCCGCGCCGCTGGCCATTGCTGTCGCGGCCATTTTTTGAACTGCCGCCTGCCTTCTTATGTGCCATGGTCTTATTGCTCCTTCGGGATATCTTCTAAGATACGTTGATTGCATCGATCCTGAGCGCTGTGAACTGTTGCCGATGGCCCTTTTTTCTGTGATAACGCTTGCGGCGTTTATACTTAAAAACGATGATTTTCTTGGCCTTCCCTTGTTCAACAATGTGGCCCACTACTGCTGTGCCAGGCAGTGTCGGCTGGCCTATTCTTACTGTTTCTCCATCAGATAGCATCAGGACACGATCAAATGAGATATGGGCGCCGATCTCGCCTTGGACCTTTTCAACCCTTATGGTTTCTCCCTGAGAGACCTTGTACTGTTTCCCGCCGGTAGATATTACAGCATACATGATAATAACCTTTCAATATATTTACAAAGCTCTGCCTTGAAGTGAAAAGCGTGATGTCTCACAAAAACTCTTAAAACTAAGATAGAGATCGCCAGATGTCAACCTATTTTTTGTGCATTTCATACGTTTCCCATTGCTCAACATGAAATTGTGGATCAGGGTGAATAACAACCTCCTTCTTCAACCAGGTTTCCAAGGACTCCACCGTACCCCGCTCCTCACCAAGGAGAAGCTCGGCGACCTCCGGATGAACCTTCAAGGTAATAGACTGGCCCATCAACTCACCAGACTCTCGCCGCATTTCCCGATAGATATTGTAACAGATTGTTCGCTTGGACTGGAGATACCCCTCGCCTTCACAGTAGTAACATGGTTCGCAAAGCATACGATTGAGGGTTTCGCGGGTCCGTTTTCTGGTCATTTCAATGAGTCCAAGCTCTGACATTGGCAAGACATTCGTCCTGCTTCGGTCTTTCTTCAGAGCATCTTTCAAGGTGTTGAACACTCTTTCGCGGTTTGACTGCTTGTCCATGTCAATAAAATCAATGATGATCAAACCCCCAATGTCACGCAGTCTGATTTGGTATGCAATCTCCTTCACAGCCTCCAGGTTAGTCTTAAGGATTGTCTCCTCCAAATTGTGCTTGCCAACAAACCGCCCGGTGTTGACATCAATGGCAACCAACGCTTCGGTATGCTCTATAACAATATAGCCCCCTGATTTAAGCCAAACTTTCTTTTTGAGGGCGCGGGAGATCTCGGATTCCAGATTGTAAGTATCGAAAATGGGCTCACGGTC
The DNA here is from genome assembly GCA_015222985.1 of Pseudomonadota bacterium. Classification (GTDB taxonomy): domain Bacteria; phylum Desulfobacterota; class Desulfobacteria; order Desulfobacterales. Next base: position 5,390 of record JADFWI010000094.1, read on the forward strand.
CTCATAAAGCTCAACGGATTCCCTCAATTTCGGCATGAAGGTATCCACGAATTGCAGGATTTCTTCATATCCGGACTTGGAATCAATGACGAGCTTGTCAACTTCCTGGGTAAACAAGTCCCGAACAGCACGAAGGGTCACATTGAGTTCCTTGTGCAGCAGACTCGGCACCGGGGCAGTTGTGTTTTTTTTCTGGATCTCTTCCCACAACGGAACGAGGAAGTTCATTTCATTGGCTAGTTTTTCCGTTCCGATTCCTTCGCTGACCGTCCTGGCAATAAAGCCATAATTCTCGGGCCTTATGGCTGCAATGGCCTCCTTTAAACGTTTTCGTTCATTCTCGTCTTCAATCCGCCGCGAAACCCCGATATGAATAGTAGTAGGCATGAGAACCAGAAAACGACCCGGCAATGATATCCGTGTTGTAATCCGAGCCCCCTTATTACCAATGGGCGCCTTGGATGCCTGGGCCATGATTTCCTGGCCTTCATGAAGAAGTTCCTCAATCATGAAGCCTTCATCCAGAGAAGGAGGCCGGTCACGGGAATCTGCTTCGGTCGTTTCGGCTTCCTCTTTCTCACAGGACGACAACATGAGTTGCTCAAACTCGTGATAGTTGTTCAAGACGTCAGCAACGTAGATAAAGGCGGCCTGATCCAGACCTATATCCACAAAAGCGGCTTGCATTCCTGGAAGGACGCGAATGACCCGTCCCTTGTAAATGTTGCTTGCTATGTCACACCCTGTGGGCCTCTCGATAAGAAGTTCCAGGAGTGTGCCATTTTCTACAAAAGCAACACGTGTTTCGTGATCTGTGGAGTTTATGATTAATTCTTTAGACATATTGTGAATTTATCATACCAAAACAATAATTTCAAATTCCTATTGACATGAAAAACATAATTCCTTGACACACAACACCCTTTTTCCTATGCTCGCCCCACCGAAAAACAACTCCTATTGGATAGCATGAATCGAGTGCTACCAAAAGGCACACAGATTTCCGCCTTGGGCGGATAGAAATCCTTGTGGGTTGAGCTCTGGGTATGTGTTATGGCTGTTGAACAAACACTAGTTCTAATAAAACCTGATGGTTTGAAAAAGTCTCTTACCGGTAACATCCTTACGCGGCTGTCGGAGACACGCCTGGAAATTGCCGCGGCAAGAATTGTCCGTGTAACCAGAGAATTGGCTGAAGAACACTACACCTTTTTGAAAGGCAAGCCCTTTTTTGAGGAGTTGATTGGCTATATCATGGGGGAGTTCCACGAAAGAAGGAAGGTCATGGCCCTGGTTTACCACGGGGAAGGGGCTATTCAGAAAGTGCGAGAGATCTGTGGCGCCACCAATCCTGAAGAAGCAGATTCTGTCTCTATTCGGGGCGCCTATGGGAGAATTACTACTTCCGGAGTTTACGAAAACGTAATGCATGCTTCAGCCAATCCTGAGGAAGCAGAAAGAGAAATAAAACTCTGGTTTACTCCGGATGAAATCGTGTATCACATCTATCCGGTGAAAGACGGTGAGTTGAAAAATGTGAAAACGCGCCTCTGGGCCTAAGAGATCCTTTCCTGCTCTGTTCTCATTCCCTCATCTCCCTTGTCTCAACAACGCATCCAGAACCATTTCTTGCTTTCTCTTTGTCTTTTTGGTAGGGAACCTGCCGTATTTCAAAAAAATCTCAGAAGGGTTGGGCTATGAAGGAAACGACTTTGTCCATCATCAAACCGGACGGTGTTGCAAGAGGTCTCATTGGCGAGGTGATAAAGCGGATCGAGGGGGCCGGGTTCAAGATCGTTGCCATGAAGATGGTTTACATGTCAAAGAAACAGGCAAAAGGGTTTTACGTAGCACACAGGGGGCGTTCCTACTTTGAAGGTTTAGCGGATTTTATGAGTTCAGGCCCCTCAATAGCCATGGTCCTTGAAGGAGAGAACGTTATTGCCAGATACCGTGAAATGATGGGGGCCACGAATTATGAGGCGGCGGCAGAGGGAACCATACGCAGGGAATTTGCCACAGACGGCCGGAAAAATGTGGTCCATGGATCTGATTCCCCTCAAACCGCTGCTTTTGAGATCAGTTACTTTTTTGGTGCCCTTGAGTTAGTTGGGGCATGAAGCAATCGCCCATGTCCACACGGGTAAATCTTAGCAACATTGCCATTGTACTTCATCGACCCAGCTATCCCGAAAACATCGGTGCATCGGCCCGCGCAGCCTGCAATATGGGCATCAGCCGGTTGATTGTGGTTGATCCCAGGGACTGCGACTTGACGCGGATACTCAAGATGGCCACTCATTTTGCCGTCGACGTTGTTGAGACAATGGAGGTGTTCGAGGACCTGCAAACAGCCCTGGCCCCGTTTCAGTATGTTGTAGGTACAACAGCCCGGGTAGGGAGCAGGCGACCGACCACCTCAGATCCCGGAAAACTGGCTGAGAGGCTCGTCCCTATATCCCAAAAAAACCGCGTAGCCCTTCTTTTTGGGCCTGAAAGCTCGGGCCTTACGAATGCCGAATTGGGCCTTTGTCAGGCCGTGGTGACCATTCCCACGGCAGGATTTACATCCATAAATCTGGCTCAGGCCATCATGGTCCTTTGCTATGAAGTATTCCTGGCAAGCATGGAAAGTGTCGAAGGTTTTGTCCCCCGCCTGGCTGCTCGTCACGAACTGGAGGACATGTACGAAGAACTAAAAAACACATTCATCAATATTAGCTTTATCAACCCAGAAAATCCTGACTACTGGATGCAGCACATACGGAGGGTTTTTTCCAGGATAGACATGCGGGCACGCGATGTTAGGATGATTCGTGGAATATGCCGCCAGATCGAGTGGTATGGTTCGAGAAGAAAAACCGAAAAATGATCTGTGTTTCTCCCTAACAGATCACAATCCCTGCGCCGAACCTTCCTGTCTTTGCATTTTCACGCCGGTATGAAAAAAATGGATATGGATGATCGCACGTGCAGACTCTTGCCACTTCTATGTTTTTTTCAGGGATACCGATCTGGAGAAGCTGGTCCAGGTTCGCTGTCCACAGATCAAAGTATCCTTTGCCGTCAGAAGACGCCTTTCTGACACAGCCCGCCTTGGTTCCCAAGACATCCTGGACCTGAGAGATAACCTCCTGGCCGACTTGATAGCAACAGGGACCTATGGACGGTCCAATGCAAGCAAGAATGTCCTTAGGTGAGGAGCCAAATTGTTCTTGGAAAACCTTGACGGTTTTTTGAGCTATCCATCTAAGCGTGCCCTTCCAACCTGCATGGGCTACCCCGATCACGCTTCTTGCCGGATCATAAAAAAGAATCGGCACACAGTCAGCCACCAGAACCATTAGGCAAATCCCCGGCCCATTGGTGACCATAGCATCTGTCGCGTCAATGGCCCCCTTGTAATCGGAGCCGCCTTTGCCTCGCAATGATTCGGATACGATCTCTACGTGACAGTCATGGATCTGCTTGGCCGTGGTCAGGCCGGCCAGTGAAAACCCGAGGGACGCGGCAAGTAGTTTCCGGTTTTTGAGCACGTTTTGCGGATCATCTTCCACATTAAACGACAGGTTCAAAGACTCCCACGGCGAGACGCTGCAGCCACCTGTGCGCGTTGATATGAAGTGGCGGATTCCTTCATGTTCAAAAAGGTTTTCAAAACACCAAA
>JADFWI010000531.1 GCA_015222985.1 Pseudomonadota bacterium
ATGGTTAGAAGAAGGCGGTATCCCTTCACAGCACAGACCAGGGCCAGGCCTATGCCCGTATTGCCGCTGGTGGCCTCCAATACGACCTTGCTCTTTGTCAAGGCGCCGGATGCCTCTCCTGCTTCGATCATGGCCCTGGCGATCCGATCTTTTATGGAACCGCCTGGGTTGAAATATTCAAGCTTAGCCAGGAGAGTAACTTTGCGGTTGGGGTTGAGCTGCTTGATTTCAACCAGCGGTGTATGGCCGATGTTGTCTAGGATGGAATGCGTCATTCGCTATCTATGCTTGGTTAATAACGTGATGCCGGATGCCGGATGCATGATACCGGATGTCAGATTTTCGTTCCTCGTTTTTCAATTCGCGATTTCGGATTTGATCTGGTCCGCCAGTTCCTTGATCTTTTCCATGTCGCCCGGCGCCAGATTCCATTGCGAGACGGTTAATCCGTCCCCGGACCACCTGGGAACAATGTGAACATGAAGATGCGGCACTACCTGATTGGCAGCTTCGCCGTTTAGCTGCAATATATTGATCCCCTCGGGGGCAAGCGTCTTCTGAACAGCGGCCGCCAGTTTATGCGTGACAGACATGACCGCCAGAAAATCGGCTTCAGAAATTTCATGTATGGTGGCAGCATGGGCCTTGGGAATGATGAGAATGTGGCCGTCATTGAGGGGATTAATATCCATAAAGGCAAGGACCCTGTCATCCTCATAAATCTTCACAGACGGGATCTCGCCGGCCACTATTTTACAGAATATGCAATCCATGGGTGACCTCCTTACAGGAAAGAATCTCTGGTGTCAAAAAGCGCTAATTCTATTTTTAGGAAACCAAATAGGCCCCGTCAAGAAAAATTCCAGATCTGTGGGTGGGCACGACCCACCAGCAACAAAGATACGCCTTGCGCTAGCTCCTTGCAATGTTCGGTAAATGCTCTATCTGAATACGCGAAGAAAAAGAAGGCCGGCATACTTTTCCTTGACATTACAATTATGGCTATTATAATGGCCACAATTAATCAAGGAGATCTGCCATGCAAACAATACAAGAATACATTCCAATTACAAGGGCAAAAAATGTACTGCTGGACCTTGTTAGAAGGATCAAAGACTCTGATGACACTATTGCAATCACCAGAAACGGGGTGCCCGAGGCCGTGCTGATCAGCATGAGAAGATTCGAGGGCATCTTGGAGACATTGGATATCCTGGCTGATGAGAAGGCCATGGCATCCATCAGAAGGTCAATTGGACAAGCTGAAAGGGGGACGTGGCTTGATCTTGACGAGGTTTTTGGGGAATGACGAGTTTCAAGATCAGGTTTACACCTGAAGCTGGCGCACTATTATCAAAGCTTCATCCAGAAAATAGAAAATTGATCAAGTCGGCACTCGAGGAGCTTTCCCAAGATCCAGATTCAGGAGATGATTTGCAGGAGGAATTGTCTGGTTTCAAATCATGTAAACCAAAAAGATATCGGATTTTGTATAAGATCGATGAGGAAAATCGTCTGATTCAGGTCTATTATATTGGCCATCGTAAGGATGTTTACGAACAATTCAGACTTCTATTGAATAGGCTCAGATGAACCAAAGGGTTGCTAGGCTTAGAAGTGAACGTAGCCGCCGGGCCTGAGAGGCTCTTTGCCCTTTTCTGTCTTAAGCCAGGTACCGCCCTCCTGGATGATTGTTCCTATCCTTGTAGGGGGGGTACCTGAGATTTTTGTACCAAGGAGGACAATTTTCTCTTTATCCGAGGACGACGCAGTAAAGAGGAGTTCATAGTCTTCACCGCCGTGAAAAGCCCATTGCAGCGGACTTTTTCTTACCTCGTGAGCCAGTTTCAGCAAATTGCTCGACATGGGTATAGAAGACCCGTGGAGCTCCGATCCCACGCCGCTTTGCTCGCAGATATGGCCAAGGTCTTTAGCAATACCATCTGAGATATCGATCATGGCGTGCACGAGACCACTTTGTGCCAGGGCTTTTCCCAACTTAAGTGGAGGCATCGGTTTTTGGTGGGTCTGCACAAGGGATTCGTATTCCGGAGATACATCAAGACCTTGGTTTTGAAGGAGAAACAGCCCTGCGGCCGCATTGCCAAGCGGGCCGGTCACCCACACGTCGTCTCCGACCCTGGCTCCGGAGCGGTACACGACGCGTTCTTTCAGGCAGTCTCCCAGAAGCGTTATCGTAACGACCGCAGATGAGGGGCTCTCCACCGTGTCCCCTCCGGCCAGGACAACGCCGGTCTTATCGGCAAGCGTCTTGAATCCTGCCATGAATGATTCCAAAAAAGTTACCTTCGTGTCTGCCTGCAACCCCACAGAGAGAAATGCTGTGTGTGGGGCGCCACCCATGGCGGCAATGTCGCTTATGTTGACGGCAAGAGCCTTCCAGCCAAGGGCCTCCGGGGGCATGGTCTGGGCGGTGAAGTGGATTCCTTCAATGAGAGTGTCTGTGGTTACCAAGAGAACGCTATCCCCTGCGGTTTCCAGGACCGCGCAGTCATCGCCGATCCCCTTTTTCAAGTGAGATGGTAGTTCTTTGGGGGCATTCGCCTCCATGAGCCGGATAATGCCAGCCTCGCCTAAGTCACCTAAGGTTTTGTTTCTCGTCATTGTTTTGAAACAGATGGCCTGGCCAAGTAATGAAATCGCTCAGCGATTCAATGTAATCCGTCCAGAGCAGGGTCAATAGCCCTGATCTCAATAGGGCATGATGACTCCCCTTATGGACCCATGGCATCTTCCATTCTTCTTATCATCTCGGCTGGTTTCAAGAAACCGGTGATCTTCAGGCTATTCAGTTCTTCGCCCTTGGCGCTCATGAAAACCACAGTAGGGAGGCCTGATATCTTGAACTTCCTTATCAGGTGGGTCCGTTTACTGTCCGGTGATGTAGCATCTACTCTCACCATAGTGAACTCCTTTGATTTTTCTACAATCCTCTTGTCTGAGAATGTCTTACGGTCCAGTTCCTTGCAGGCGGCACACCAATCCGCGTAGAAGTCGATCAGGACGGGTTTGTTTTCACTTCGCAACTGCTCAATGGATTGATTGTCATAATTAATCCAATTGATGGCTCCTGAGTCTCGTTGTAAGGCCCGGTCAACAAGGAATACCCCTGCGAGGATGAGCAGGCAACCGAAAATAGCACGAACGATCTTAAATGCTCGGCTGTATCCCTCGCCATGTTCCAGGAAACCGAGCAGAAGTCCGCCGAAAATACCCAGTACACCCAGATAGAAACCCTGCTGGTCACTGGCCTGTTTTGCCTGGGGCACCAGGAAATACAGGGCCACGCCGATCAAGAGGACGCCAAAGAGCTTACGTATCCAGACCATCCACACGCCGGATTTCGGTAAACGGCTCAAGAGCCCGGAAGACATGGCCAGAAAGATATAAGGGACCCCCAGCCCCAACCCCATGACAAAAAAGAGCAATGTGCCTTTTGCTACCATGCCGAGCTTTGCAACAATGCCGACCAGCCCGATTATGATGCCGGCCGCACAGGGGGCAATAATTACTCCTACGGTCAATCCCATGACAAAGGAGCCAATGGCGCCTTGTCGTGATTTGCCCGCATATGTCATCAAAGACGAGGGGACCGTGATTTCAAAGGCCCCAAACATGCTGGCCGCCATGGATAGAACAATGATGGTGACACAGATGACAAACCAGGGACTTTGGAACAAGAATCCCCACTGCCTGCCTGCAAGAGCGGAGATCAAACCCAGAATGGAGAAAACGATCGCAATTCCTGCTACGTAGTATAGAGCGAGAACGAACGTCCTCACCTTTTTTCGCTCACTTTGAGCCCCAAAGAAGCTCACCGTTATTGGGATAACGGGATAGACGCAAGGGGTTAGGTTCAAGGCAAGTCCAAAGAGGAAAAAAGCGATGACAGCATAGATGAGGCCTTTCTCAATGACCTGCTTGGCGTGTAGCTCATCCGGGGTCAAAGATGCTTTTTGTTCGAAGATATGTTTGTTGATCAATTTGATTGGTTTGTCTGTATTCACAACCTTAAGGGGTATCTCAAAGCCAACAGACATGGGCATGAAACAAGTCTGATCGTTACAGGCCTGATAATCCAGGATCCCCGAAACCTTCACATCTCCTGGAGGAATATCATTGGAAAGCCGGCCATGGGAAAAGATGGGAATCTTTCCCTCATAAACAGATGCCTTGCTTGTGGAAAAAGAGAATGATTTAAACTCTGGAACCGGATAACTTACAGGGCTCAAGGTAATCCCTTCCTCTTCATCAAACCTGACAACCGTTGGCACCAGAAACTTGTCAGTCGGGTTGTGGCTGTTTATGTGAAAGCCTGGTTTGATGTCTGCGATGATGGCTATCCCAAAGGACCCTTCAGGATGGATGGACTCATGCGACGAATAGACTTCCACTTGTACGATCTCGGAATCCTTCCGGTTCTGTTTGGTCGATGAAGTAGCGGGCAGACCTAGCAAGAAGAGCGTGGCGGCACACAGCAAGGTGAGTCTGACTGTCGAATTCATGGTCAAACTAACCCGGATGAACCGGAAGCACGAAATACGAAGCACGAAATACGAAACAAATTCGAATATGAAATGCTTCAATGCTCAAAGCCTAAAAATCGTCTTGGTGGATATTGATAACGGAAACTGACAGCATTCCTTTATGTGTGGTGTAGGACTAAGCGCCTAATACAGCATCCACAATCTCCTTGATCTTTTTGTGCACGGTTTCAGGGTCTTTCGAGGCGTCAATCACTCGAAAACGTTCCGGTTCGAGTCTGGCCAAGGCCAAATAACCCTGGCGGATCCTTTCGTGAAAGGCCAGGTCCTCCTTTTCAAAACGATCTTCCCGAACGTGCGTTGATTGGGTGTTGATGCGCTCCCATGCACGCTTCAGGCCAAGGTCAACCGGCAGATCCAGAATGATGGTGAGGTCCGGTTTGAGGCTGCCGACCACCATGTGATGCATTTGCTCAATGAGTTTGAGATCAAAGCCCCTTGCGTAGCCCTGATACACGGTGGTGGCGTCAGAGAATCGGTCTGAGACTACCACCTTATTGGCTTGCAATGCGGGCTTAATGATTTCACGGACGTGCTGTGCGCGGTCAGCCTCGTACAAGAGAAGCTCCGTTATGGAAAATATGGAGCTGTGGCTGGAGTCCAGAAGGATGGCGCGGATCTTTTCCCCGATCTTTGTTGCACCGGGCTCCCGGGTCGTGATGCAATCATAGCCCTTTGCCTGCAGTACAGGCATGAGAAGCCTTATCTGAGTGCTTTTTCCCGAACCCTCAATTCCTTCAAAGGTAATAAACATGGGTGGTGTCCGCTTGCTTGTCGTCATTAGTCATTGATCACTTCCCACTTGCCATCCCCTTTCCCCGTTCAACCCTGAACGCTGAACCCCGAATGTTGAACCCTGAACTCACAACTGCTTACTCCCTACTCCTCACTCCTCCGCCTTTCCTCTATAGAAATAGCGCTCCAAGATTTTGTGGTAGGATGTCCATGTGGCTCCAGGATCCTCGGAATCCATAAAGGCA
>JADFWI010000095.1 GCA_015222985.1 Pseudomonadota bacterium
GTTACAGAAGTTGTATCCAAAGCGCGTCCCTTTCAAGGTGAGGTGGTACTGTATATACCGTTTGATTCACCACGGTACGTTCGTTCCGCATGGATCGAGTAGTGATACAGCCTCATGACATCCCGGACTTCATCGAGGAGTTTCCTGTCTTTCTTAAGTCTGGACATAGCCTTTTACGATTGCCATAAAATACATAATAGATGATAATAAGGCAGAGCAAACTTGCCCAAAAATACAGATAATATCATATATCAAGGTAAATTTGCTTGTCAATCAATGGTTCGGCGGCAATCCTACAGGAGTAATTATGACTTTAGTGCGCACTTTGCACGGAGACACAATCCCTGACGACCTGAGTCGGGCATACGTTGCATTAGCGACCACGTTTCTCCTACACCGAGGGGGTGGTGGAGTTACCTCAGAATCGATTGATCCGTGCTTGCTGGATTCAGCCGTGTGTGCAACAGAGCAACACGTTGATTTGCGACAAATCCGTGAACACTGTGATCTGATTACTACTGACGACGAGCGCCCGGGAGAGATATTTAACAACCTCGGTCATATGTTCGTCTTACTTCAATCAATTGTCCTGTTCGAAGAAAAATATTCTCTCACTCCACGAATCTGTGCCCCTACGCAACAGTCAGAATATGAAGGTAGACGGATTGCGGATCTTGAGGGCGAAGGGTGGATGCTAGAGGCCTTTGGAGGGGCGAATATTACCAACAATGGTAAACTTGCAAAAGATTTGCGTACACTATTAGGTGGCGAATCGAGAGGATATCGCACTTTTCTGGCATTTCGAACTTCGGCATGGTCAACGCCCCAAAAGTGGGATGAAGACGCCATCCAGCCGATCAGCCACCGATGTCCACCAAGTCACGGAGGACCTTTTACGACCCAGGCACAGGGACAAGTACGAGGGCGCCTGAACGGTGTGACGGTTCTTGAAGTCAGCGAGATAAACGTGCTTACTGGTGATTAACCCAAAAATGGAGATGGCCGAACCAGGCGGTTCACTTGACGCCGAGAACGTCTGCGGCCTGTCGGGCAAGTTTGGTGGCGGCGCAAGTGACCTGGGTCGTTATGTGGTGAAAAAATATGACAATGACCAATATTGTAACCATCATCGAAGCTCTAGCTTGGCCCTCAGTAGTACTAGTAATAGTACTATTATTTAGAAAACCTGTCGTTAGCCTCTTTTCACGTGCCCAAAGTGTAGATATCAAGGCAAACGGTATTCAGCTTGTTCTCTCAAAAATGGAAGAACTTGACCCTATTAGGCGTAAAGAACTTTCTGGACTTTCAAGCAATGAAATATGGCTACTTAATGATATTGATCTAAAGAAGATTTCTCCTGATATAAAAGCAATGATTGCCCCTCAAAAAGTTGGGGTCGCAACCTTGCTGGAAATGAAATTGTTGGAAACAAAAACTGTTGGATCGTCAAGGCATGTGGTGTTGACAAAACTTGGGAAAGAACTGTTAGACATCGCAAAAAACATAATATAATAAAACACATAACAAAACGCTCCACATTGACAGCTACCACTGGCGGCAATTCTCACCATGGAAGGTAATACAAAATCAGTGCCCATCTTTGCCGGAACCTCCTGTTTGAGGAGCTGCAAGTGAGCTAAACGTTAAACAAGCTTCACTTTTTCTAATACGTAGAGGAAAAAATGCGAATTATAAGTCCGATTTTCAGAGCCATTTTGGTCTTTA
>JADFWI010000532.1 GCA_015222985.1 Pseudomonadota bacterium
AAACCTGACCCCTTGTTCATCCCTGGCCCGCTCATAATATTTCTCGAAATCCTTGCCATAGGTTCTCATGTCCATGAAAAATATGGCGCAGTCAAGATCAGAACCCGCATGTTCCTTTGCGATCACAGCCTCCTTAACGGCATACATACAGCAGACAGAGGAGCAATAGGAGTGGTCACATTGGTTTATGTCCCTGGAGCCAACGCACTGGAGCCAGGCAATCTTTCTTGGTTCTTTTCGGTCTGACGGCCGCTGGACATGGCCTTGATAAGGTCCTGTGGCGCTAAGGATGCGCTCGAACTCTATGCTAGTCACCACATTCGGGTATGCAGAATATTGATATGTGTCATATCGGCTGGGATCAAAGGTCTTAAAACCGGGAGCCAGTATCACAGAACCCACGTCAATTGATAAAGTTTTTTCCTGCTCAGCGTGGGTCTCAATCGTAACGGCATGGGCCTGACAGGCTTTCACGCACTCGTAGCATTCACAACATCCCCCGCAGTTGAGGCAACGGCCTGCTTCTTTCTTGGCCAACTCCTCATCAACAGGGAGAGAAATCTCTTCAAACCCTGAATGCCTTTTCTCAACAGGCAGGATTGGAACCTCCAGTCTCTTCTTTACAGGAGTATCATCTGGAATTTCTAACCAGTTTGTCCCTACTGGCGGCACTTCTTGCCATTCGGTGGGCAGTTCTTCACCTCGCAAGTATTTGGCCATGTATTTGGCTGCCCTTTTGCCAGCCTCAACCGCCTCAATAACAGTTGCTGAACCCGTAATCACATCGCCGCCGGCAAAGATTCCCGGCTTATTGGTCTGTAATGTCTCGGGATTGACCACAAGGAAGTTCCACTTGGAAACTTCCAGACCTGAAAAATCTTCCCCTAAGAAATCAAGATCCGGTTCCTGTCCTACGGAAGAGATAACATGATCTGCCTCAATGAAAAACTCTGAACCTTCAATAGGAATAAATTTTCGCCTGCCTGTGGTATCGGGTTCGGTCAGGCGCGTGCGGGAACACTCGACGCCTACCACCTTGCCGTTTTCAATGACAATTCTTTGGGGGGCTACGTGAAAATGGATCTTTGCTCCTTCGCTTTCAACTTCCTTTTTTTCTTTAGAATCAGCCGGCATTTCTGCCAGAGAAAAAGGATCTATCATATTGACGCTTTCAGCGCCCAATCGAAAAGCCACCTGGGTGGCATCCATACCGGAATGGCCTACTCCGAAAACAACAACCTTACCTTCAAGTTTCTTCCGGCGCCCCAGTTGAACTTCTCTCATAAAAGTAACTACATGGGAGAAGCCTTCGGTGTGCTCTTCGCCTGGTAATCCAAGCTTCAGGCCCTTCCAGGCCCCGGCGGCCAAGAAAATAGCCCTGGCGCCATGTTTCTGGAGCTCTTCAATTGTGAGATCCTTGCCAATGGCCGTATTTGTATGAATTTCTATGCCGTAGCGTTTGAGGTTTTCTATCTCTTCGTCCAGGACTGACCCCGGAAGGCGGTGCTCAGGGATGCCATATCGCATCATACCGCCGGTCTCGGGCATAGCCTCATAAACACTCACCTGATACCCTTCAAGAGCAAGAAAATAGGCAGCAGTGAGACCAGCAGGGCCTGATCCAATGATAGCCACCATTTCATCCCTGGATGTTATTTCCGGGACAGGGATTTCACCAAGTTTTACATGGTCAGCAGCGACCTTTTTAAGCTCCCGGATCGAAATCGCCTCATCTACTTCGAGACGGCGGCAGCTTTTTTCGCAGGGACGGGGACAGACACGACCGAGTACGCCAGGAAAGGGGAGATCCCGCATGATGATTTCGATAGCTTCCCTGTACTTGCCTTCCTTTACCATCTGCACATAACCCTGCACATTCAGATTAGCCGGGCAGGCCATAGTGCATGGTGC
>JADFWI010000533.1 GCA_015222985.1 Pseudomonadota bacterium
CGCGACTTTCCTGTCAAGAGCATTAAAAGGCAAGAGATACAGGGCGCGAGCCTGATCCTTTGCCACTCGGCTCATCGGATCGAACTTCACATATCTTTTGGTCACAGGTCTTTTGTAAAGACACGGGTCATATACCTGTTGTGGTACCAATTGACTCTCAGTTCTATAACCAGCGAAAACCTGTTTGGTGACTCCATTCCAGGTTTCATTTCTGTAGTAAGGTACCTGTCGCATTTGCAAGACCATTTGGGTTCGATTGCCAGGAACACACTCCATCTCTACCTTAGTTTTTACCGTGGGCTTGACTTGGTAAATATAACGCAGCTCATCGAACCTGACATCAAGCACAATGCCTTTGAGTGCTCCGTGGTCTCTTATTTCTCTTGCCAGGGGGATGGCGATGCTTCCGCCAAGCTGATTCCATAACGTCTTTAGGAGGACTTCCTGACGCGCCTTGCCAGTACCTTTGAACTCGCCTTTAAGATCTTCAATGACAATCGGAAGAATTAGAAATGCATTTCCCCGTGTCCCCGCAACCTTTATTGCCCCAGCAAGATTGAAGTTCTGTTGCACCTCTTCTTCCAGCAGTTTTGGTATAGCCCTGTTAATGATTGGATTGAGTTGTTTCTGGAGGTCACGCAGATAAGCATTTTTGTGGAAATCCGGTTCTGTTGTTATGGCCAAGGGTTCAAGCTTTGCTACAACAGTATCTTGACTCGCTTTCACCTTTATGGTCAAGGCCTTATAACCTTTTTTCTTAAAGATCATCCGGATCACAGAGATCTCACTGTGGAATTCTAGCTTGTGGACAAGTGGCGTCTTTCCGAGGGGCAGCTCTCTTGCACCTCTCTTTAGAGAGACCTCTGCCCCGGTTGGCTCAGACTCAATCTTCAATTCCTTTTCGACTGTTGCAGAAACAGGAATTACAGGCACCCCGAGTGAAATCACGCCTATCGCAATGAATAATATCCAGAAGAATCTGCTTTCCATGCCTAAATCAACCCAGCGGCAATCAGGTTACTTCTTATAAGGGTTAAGAATTGTAACAAATCTTGGAGGTTTGTTGACCAGTGAACAGACGCATAGGCTTCGGCTTTCTTTTTGTTAAACAACCCAAATCCCGTGCCGACTACAGTGCCGACGGAGGCGCCTCCAGCGTAGCAAGATGCTCCCTGAGTCTTTGACAATATGATGACTTCAGTAGTTGTTGATCCTGTCTCTATGACCTTTATCGCATAAAAATATCGCTTATCGTTTTTAGGAGTCCCACAGGCATTATAGTTCCACACTCCCTGTTCCTGTGTGGCCTTCATAGCAAGGATCAAGCCTTTGCTCTTATCGACCGATTCAACGTTGAACATTGCCTGCGTCGCAGATACTTTTGCAAAGCGGAAGACGTCTTCATATGGGGCCTCGAATGCCACTTTTTTATAACTGTCAACAGGAATGCCTTCCAGATGATCAAAGACTTTATCAGAAGGATATGCTTCTTGGATGGTACTAAATTTTTCGGGCAGATAGATTCCCTTTGGGAAACAACCCATCAGAAAAAAGACCA
>JADFWI010000096.1 GCA_015222985.1 Pseudomonadota bacterium
CAGGTTTACCGTCAGCAAGACGCGGAAGGCTTCATCCGCCTCAATGCCCTGAGGCTGCGCATTCAGGCCATGATGAAGCAAAAATAAAATCGCTACGCGATTTTATCATGAGGTGCATTGTGCCTGATAAACTCTGGAATGGAAGTTTTACTGAAAGAACAGACCGCAGTGTAGAGGCTTTCACTTCTTCCATTGCTTTTGACAGGCGCCTCTACGCCTACGACATAAAGGGCAGTATTGCCCACTGCAGAATGCTTGCCAAGCAGTCAATCATCTCCGAGGATGAGGCTTCAGAAATTGTTGAAGGCCTTGGCAGGATAGCTCGCGACTTGGAACGCGGCAACTTTGAGTTCGATGACGCCCTGGAAGATATTCATATGAATATTGAGGGCCGTCTGACCGCTGAAGTCGGCAAGGCGGCGCAAAAGCTCCATACGGCAAGGAGCCGAAACGATCAGGTTGTTTTGGACATTCGGATGTACCTGCGGGACGAGGTGGACAACATACTCGAAAGACTGACCGCCTTCAGGAGCAGTCTGGTAAAATTGGCTGATGAGCATATTCGTGTCATCATGCCCGGATATACCCACCTCCGGCGTGCCCAACCAGTGCTCTTTTCCCATTACCTGATGGCTTACTACGAGATGTTTTCAAGGGATAGGGCCAGATTCAAGGGGGTGCTTGAGCGGATCAACGTAATGCCATTGGGCAGTGCGGCGCTTGCCGGCACGACGTATCCTATCGACATGGCGTACACTGCCAAGCTGCTTGATTTCCCGGAGATTTCGGCCAACAGCCTGGATGCCGTCAGCAGCCGGGATTTTGTTATTGAGTTCCTGGCTGCAGCCAGCATCTGCATGGTTCATTTGAGCCGTCTTTCAGAAGAATTGATTCTATGGGCCTCAAGCGAGTTCGGCTTTGTGGAAATACCCGATTCCTTTGCCACGGGAAGCAGCATCATGCCCCAGAAGAAAAACCCGGATGTGCCGGAATTGGTCAGGGGCAAGACAGGACGTGTATTTGGGGACTTGATGGCCTTGCTCACTGTAATGAAGGGGCTCCCCCTCACCTACAATCGCGACATGCAAGAAGACAAGGAACCCCTCTTTGATGCAGTGGATGCCGTAAAAGCGTGTCTTGAAGTATACGAAAAGCTCATCCCAAGATTGAAAGTAAACCGGACGGCCATGGAAAAGGCGGTTTTAAAGGGCTTCCTAAATGCCACGGACATGGCCGACTACCTGGTGACCAAGGGCATGGCTTTCCGAGAGGCTCACCGTTGCACCGGAGAGATTGTCCGATATGCTACTGGGCAAACCAAAGAGCTCCACGAACTTTCGTTGAATGAGCTTGAGAAGTTTTCCAAGCTCTTTTCAGAAAATATTTTTGAGCTTCTGACACCTCAACAGATGGTAAACAGACGGCTTTCTGCAGGCGGTACAGCCACAGAGAACGTGGTTCGAGCCATCCAGAAGGCAAAGGAAGTAACGGCCCGCGAAGCAGACAAGGGGCAATAACATGGGAAGAGTGAAAGGCCGTCAAGATAGACTCCTTCTGCTGTTAGTCATGGGATCTTTGCTTCTGCATCCGGGGTGCGGAAGGAAAGGGCCGCCTGTTGCCCCACGGGCTGTCGTGCCCCCGGCAGTCAAGGACTTGAAGGCTGAGCTTGTCCGAGATGAGGTGCTGCTGTCATGGTCCATACCGACAAAGGACGACACCATTTTTAAGGGGATAGAGGGTTTCAGGGTTTTCAGGCATAAGGCGCATAACTCGGTGGCTCCATGCCCCGGGTGTCCCATCCCTTTTGGTGATGAATTCCTTGATGTGCAACTCAAGTATCCTGAGCCGGCTCAGGTGGAAGGAAATCGCGTTATCTGGCATGATAGGATTGAGCCTGAGTATAGATATGCATATAAGGTTTTATCTTATCACAAGAGCGGAGGCGTGAGCGACGATTCCAACATCGTTTTTTGGCGCATGCCCGACTCGCAAACGACAACGGATATAGAATCACGGAGCCCTTATGCACCACTTCAACTATCAGAATAATGAGATGTATTGTGAGGATGTCTCCATTTCTCAGATTGCCCGGGAGGTGGGAACGCCCTTTTACCTCTACAGTCATGCAACGCTCCGGCACCACTTCCTTACCTTTCAAAAGGCCTTTGAAGGCGTCAATCACCTAATCTGCTTTTCGGCCAAATCCAATTCAAATATCGCCGTGTTGAGACTCTTTGCAAAACTCGGTGGCGGCCTGGACATTGTATCGGGAGGCGAGTTGTTCCGCGGACTTAAGGCAGGTGTTCCGCCAGGCAAGATCGTCTTTTCAGGGGTGGGAAAGCGTGAGGACGAAATCGTGTACGCTCTGGAATCGAATATCCTCATGTTCAATGTGGAATCATTCCAGGAACTCGAACTCATAGATCAGTGCGCTGCTCGCCTGAACAAAGAAGCCCCAATAGCGCTGCGTGTCAATCCGGATGTTGACCCCAGGACACATCCATACGTTTCCACCGGGTTAAAAGAGAACAAGTTCGGGCTAAACGTTGAAGCAGTGGTCGAAACCTACAGTGCAGCCAACGCCTGCTCTCACGTGAAAGTGATGGGGATCAGTTGCCATATCGGTTCCCAGCTCACAGAGGTCTCTCCCTTTGTGGATGCCTTGGGCCGGATCAAGGATCTTATTGCCACGTTGGAGACTTCCGGCATCTCCATCTCCTATCTTGACTTGGGCGGCGGCCTTGGAATCACTTATGACCAGGAATCCCCTCCCCATCCCAGTGAATACGGGAAGGCAATCATGGAGACCCTGGGCCAAGCCCCCTTTACGCTAATCCTTGAACCTGGTCGTGTTATTGCCGGCAATGCCGGAATACTGGTAACTCGAGTCCTTTATACGAAAAGTGGTGAAGACAAGTTCTTTGTGATCGTGGATTCGGCCATGAACGACCTTGTGCGACCAGCCCTTTACGGCGCTTACCACGCCGTTGAACCTGTAGTGAGAGATCGCAAGGAAACCATAGAAGCAGATGTGGTAGGCCCCATCTGTGAGAGCGGCGATTTTATTGCCAGGGATCGGCGGATTCCTCTTGTCCAGTCAGGCGATCTCCTGGCAGTCATGAGCGCAGGTGCTTATGGTTTTACCATGTCTTCCAATTACAATTCCAGGCTGAGGGTTCCGGAGATTATGGTCAAGGAAGATCGGTTCTTTGTGGTCAGGGCACGGGAGTCTTACGAAGACCTGATTGCAGGAGAGTCAATACCGCCTTTTTTGTGACCAGTAATGACAGAAGCCGATCTAATGAAGTTATGACTATGGCACAGACACACATCCCTTTCTACAAGATGAGCGGCAGTGGAAACGATTTTATCGTTGTTGACAACCGCACCGGGGTCGTGGAGGAAGAGGATCTTAACCGATGGATTTCATCGGTATGCCGGAGGAAACACTCAGTGGGGGCTGACGGGTTCATCCTGATTGAGACTTCCGAACAGGTCGATTTCAAGTGGCGCTTTTTCAACGCAGATGGGGGAGAAGTTGAGATGTGCGGCAACGGAGGCCGCTGTGCGGCAAGGCTTGCCCATCTAAAGGGAATTGCAGGGCCCAACCTCAGCTTTGAAACCAAGGCAGGCGTAATCCGGGCCGAGGTGACAGACAAAAGGGTCAAGCTGGAGATGCCGGAACCCTCAAGAGCGAAGCTCGATTATCCCCTGGAGGTTAAAGGAAAAATCTTCACCGTAAGCAGTATCACCGTGGGTGTGCCACATGTGGTGATCTGGCCAAAGGATGTGGAGAAGGCGCCTGTTTTTGAAGCAGGCAGCGCTATCAGGTACCATGAGCGTTATGCCCCGGCCGGAACAAATGTGAACTTTGTTCAGCCTTTAGAAAACGGCTCCTTTGCCATTCGCACCTATGAACGGGGTGTAGAGAATGAAACCCTTGCCTGCGGGACTGGTTCGGTTGCTGCCGCCCTCGTTGCCTCTGCCAAGGGGATGACTGGTTCGCCTGTGGCCTTTCACACCAGGGGCGGGGAGCTTTTGAAGATCTATTTTGAGAAACACGGCAATGATTATCGCAACGTCTTTCTCGAGGGTGATGCAATAGTCGTTTATGAAGGTAAGCTTTGGAATGAGGCCGCATAGTCACTGGCCATTGTTTGTACCAATGACCAACAACGGAGGAACAGATTGAAGATCGAGAAATCTGAAAGACTGAAACGCCTTCCCCCTTACCTTTTCAAAGAGCTTGATCGGCAGAAGGAAGAGGTCCGTGCCAAGGGTGTAGACATTATTGACCTTGGTGTGGGTGATCCTGATCTTCCCACGCCCCCCCACATTATTGAGGCACTGAAACAGGCGGCTGAGGATCCTGCCAACCACCAGTACCCGTCTTATTCGGGGATGGATGACTTCAACGCTGCAGTGGCAAGGTGGTACAAGGGCAGATTCAACGTCGATCTGGATGTCGGCAGTCAGGTCGTAACTCTGATTGGATCAAAGGAGGGGATTGCCCATATACCATTGGCCTTCATAAACTCCGGTGATATTGCTCTTGTTCCCAGCCCCGCCTATCCGGTTTACCATATTGGCACCCAGTTCGCAGACGGCAAACCGTACCCTATGGATCTTTTAAAGGAAAACGGCTTTTTGCCCGATCTTGAAGCCATTCCGGCGGAAGTGGCGGAAAAGGCAAAGATGATGTTCATAAACTATCCGAACAACCCCACTGCCGCAGTTGCTACCAGGAGTTTTTTTGAGTCTGTAGTGGCCTTTGCCAAGGAGTATAATGTCATCGTATGCCACGATGCAGCCTATTCGGAGATGTCCTATGACGGCTTTAAGCCCATGAGTTTTCTTGAAGTGGAAGGGGCCAGGTCCGTTGGGATCGAATTTCATTCCCTTTCCAAGACTTACAACATGACCGGATGGCGCATTGGATTTGCCGTTGGCTGTGAAGAAGTCATAAACAGTTTGGGCCAGGTCAAGAGCAATATCGATTCTGGTGCGTTTCAGGCCGTTCAGATTGCAGGAATTGCGGCGCTTGAAGGAGACCAGACTTGCATTGAGGAGATGAGGAAGACCTATCAAGAGCGTCGGGATATCCTGGTGGACGGGTTGAATTCAATCGGGTTTTCTGTGGAAAAGCCCCGGGCAACCTTCTACGTTTGGATGGAAGTTCCGGACGGATATACTTCAACGCGATTGAGCAGCCGTCTCTTGACAGAGGCCGGCATCGTGAGCACACCGGGAAACGGTTTTGGCGCAGCAGGCGAAGGTTACATCCGGATAGCCCTCACGGTGAACTCCGACCGAACGCGTGAAGCAGTCGAAAGGATTCGGGCCGTCGCACTGTAGTCACTGAGTGGTATACTGCGCACGGCCATAAATGGCGATTTTTTTCAACTACGCCTTTGTTGCGGGCATGTCGGAGTACTGGAAACACCTATCAATACCCCATGACTCCATTGACATCAGGACTTTAGGTAATGCCTGACGATAGTCTTCACACGGTCTACATAGGTGTGGGATCCAATGTCGGCAAAAGGGAGGAGAATTGCCGCAAGGCGATTTCATCTGTTGCTGCCTGCAGGGGTTGTCTGTTAGACTGTCAATCGCGGTTGTATGAGACTGAACCAGTAGGGTTAAGCGAACAAGCCTGGTTTATCAATGGCGTGGTTCGGATTCGCACTAGTTTTCAACCCAAGGCCCTGCTCATACAACTTCAGGACATTGAACAAGCCATGGGACGGAGGCCCGGAGGCCCAAGATTCGGACCCAGGGTCCTGGATTTGGATATCCTCTTTTTTGACGATCAGATCGTGCAAACAACCCAACTGCAGATTCCGCACCCAAGGTTGCATAAACGACGATTTGTGCTAAAACCTCTTTGTGACATTTCGCCTGAACTGGTACACCCCGCGCTGGGGCAAACCATGCAATCCCTGCTGTCCAACCTGGAGAATGGCGGAAAGAAGGTCATCTTGTTCCAATGAGATTCCTATTCCTTTGTCTATTGATTTACCTGGGTTACCGGGTATTGAAATCATTGTTCCTTCCGGGTCAATCTCCCTCTGAGCCCGAAAGGCATGACGAAGTGGCCCGGGTGGATGACGTCATGGTAAAAGATCCTTTTTGCGAAACCTACTTCCCCAAAAGGAGTGGAATCAAAGAAATCATAAACGGAGAGACCTACTATTTTTGCAGTACCGCCTGCAGAGATAACTATCTGGAACGGATCAAAAAGGCTTCGGAATGATTTTTCTCGAGAAATTGCGTTTTTGACAGACAGATGGCGTATCGAAGAGAGGATTCGGGTATTCGGCGGTGGATCTGGGCCCACTTGCTCATACTCCTGGTGGCCCCTATGCCGGTGCATGCAGACATCCACCGCTATGTGGACGAGGAAGGAACCATCCACTTTTCTAACGTCCCAACTAGTGCAAAATATGAGGTCTATATCCGCGAAACCCCTCGTGCACGGGTTTTTTATCGGTCTGACCGTTATGATCCTTACATCACAGAAGCTGCCGGCAAATACGATGTGCCCTTTTCTTTGGTGAAGGCAATCATCAAAGCGGAGTCGGATTTTGATCCCTATGCCGTTTCCAGCTCCGGCGCCCGCGGATTGATGCAGCTCATGCCAGAAACCGCAAAAGATCTGGGGGTGACGGATTCCTTTAATCCGAGAGAGAACATCCTGGCCGGGGCGCGCTATTTGAAGGAGCTTCTGACCCGGTTTAACGGGAGTATCCCTCTGGCCCTTGCGGCCTACAACGCGGGACCCAACAGGGTGGACCCCCTTAGGGAGGTGCCTCCCTTCAAGGAAACCGAAGGTTTTGTGCGCAAGGTGATGCAATATTTCAATGGCTACTGATCTTATCCATGGAAGGTGTTATGAAGCCCCTTGAACTGCTGTCTGTGAAGTTTTGGAGTTCCCCCAACCACCTGACCCTCTTCAGGATTGCCAGCATACCTGTGCTCATTGTCTTGCTTTTGTTTGCCAACAAGGTGTGCGCATTTCTGGCTGCTATCGTCTTTTCTGCAGCGTCCGTGACCGATCTCCTTGACGGATTGCTGGCCCGGCAGCGTGGTCTTGAGTCAACACTGGGTAAGTTCTTGGATCCTCTGGCGGACAAGCTGCTGATTTCGGCCGCCCTGATCATGCTTATCCCTCACGGCCGGGTACCTGCCTGGATGGTGTGCGTCATTATCGGAAGAGAGATCGCGGTGACAGGAATTCGCGCCATCTTGTCCGAAAAGGGAATCGTGATGGAGGCTGGAGAACTCGGAAAATACAAGACAGGCTTTCAAATCGCGGCCCTTATTCCCCTATTGTTTCATTACTCTTATTTCAATATCGACTTTCATGCCGTGGGGTCTCTATTTCTGTGGATAGCCCTGATATTAACCGTGTGGTCAGGAACAAGGTATCTCCTCGGGTTTCAAAAGGCTATTCGCGAATAGGGAAATTTTTTGTTGACAACACCAGAAGAAAAAATCTAGACTTTCTCGAAAAAGCGGGAATAACTCAGAGGTAGAGTGCAACCTTGCCAAGGTTGAAGTCGCGGGTTCAAATCCCGTTTCCCGCTCCATTTTTTTCATCTTCGTAAAATGCCCGTGCAAATAACGGCGGGCCTATGGCGCTGCAACTCCTCCAAAAAAGGTGGGCCTGCGCGCCGTAGCTTCAGCGAAGGCGTGGCGGCATAGCCAAGTGGTAAGGCAGCGGTCTGCAAAACCGTTATACACCGGTTCAAATC
>JADFWI010000534.1 GCA_015222985.1 Pseudomonadota bacterium
CAAGAAACAAATAATTTATGCTATCACGTCAACTCGACTTTGCCAACGTAGTTAAGTGGTACTCCTACCCTCTGGGATGATACTGGGTGTGTACGGCCTTTAGCTTTTCCACTGCCACGTGTGTGTAGATTTGAGTCGTACTGATGTCCACATGACCGAGCATGACCTGGACAGATCTTAGATCAGCCCCTCGTTCCAGGAGGTGAGTTGCAAAGGAATGGCGAAGCGTATGGGGGGTGATATTGGCGGAGATTCCTGCCTTGCGGGCAGTTTGTTTGAGGAGCTTCCAGAAGCCCTGGCGGGTCAAAGGCTTTGCTGAGCGCGTTACAAAAAGAAAGGGGCTTGTCCTTCCCTTTAGAAGGGCAGTGCGCGCTGATGTGAGGTATAGGTCAATTTTTTCCCTTGCTGCTTGACCAAAGGGCACAACCCGTTCTTTTGATCCTTTGCCCAGGACCCGGACAAAGCAGGCTTCCAGATTAACATCGATAACGCCGACAGTAACCAACTCAGAGACCCTGAGACCTGCCGCATAAAGGAGTTCCAGCATGGCCGCATCGCGCAAACCCAAAGGTCTTGAAGGATCAGGGGCATCAACAAGCCGTATCACGTCCTCTATCCTCAATACTTCAGGGAGTTTTCGGCCTGCCTTTGGAAGATCCACCATTTTTGCGGGGTTGAATTCCAGTATTTTTTCCAGGACCAGGAACCGGTAAAACCCTCGAAGAGTAACCAGGTGTCTTGCGCGGCTCCTGGAGGCAAGGCCCATATCCCTCAATGCGATCAGATGCCTCAGAACAAGGGCTGTATCAGAATCGGAAATACGGGTAACGCCATTTGCCCTGAGAAAATCGAGATAAAGGGCCAAATCTGCAGTGTAAGAGGCAATCGTATTGTTGGAAAGCCCTTTTTCCACTACCGCATAGTCAATATACAGATCTGCCAATTCGTCCAGGGAGATGTTGGTCATTGGTCAGTGATGAATGAAATCGGTCCGAATGGCGTCAGAGGGGAAGACGGTTTAGTACAACCGCTCCACCTTCTTGGACGACAACCATGTTTTCCAGACGCACGCCGCCCCATCCCGGTATGTAAATGCCTGGTTCTACAGTGGTGACCATCCCTGCCTCAAGATCCATGGCTCTGAAAGGACTCAAATGGGGTTTTTCATGAACGGCCAGTCCCACGCCATGGCCCAGCCCGTGGCCGAAGTGGTCGCCAAACCCATTGGCAGCAATATAGTCTCGGGCGATCTTATCCACGGCGACGGTGCTAATTCCGGACTTGATTGCCTGAACAGCCATAGATTGTGCGTCTCGCACAACCTGATAGACGGTCTTGAAGGTCGAGTCAGGCCTGCCCAGGACAATGGTGCGTGATATGTCTGAACAGTAACCATTAAGGCGGCCTCCCCAGTCAAAGAGAATGGGTTCTCCCTGTCCAAGACGTCGATCTGAAGGGAGAGCATGGGGCAGGGCGGCGTTGGGTCCGGAGGCCACAATAGGGGGAAATGCGATAGATTCCGCTCCCTTTTCCCGCAAGCCCCTTTCAATGGTCCACGCGAGCTTTTTTTCACTGATCCCAGGCGCGAGCTCTTCGCGAACGGCCTCAAACACAGATTCGGACAGAGCAAGGGACTGTCGTATGGCATGCAGTTCATTTTCTTCCTTAATCATACGAAGCTCTTCCACGAGGCCTTCGGTGGGAATTATCGAAACAGAGCGATCCTGCTTTTTCAACTCCTTTTTGAACTTTTCGAACTGCAGGTGGGACAGGCGCACACTCTCAAAGCCGAGGCGCTCGGTGTCCAGGGTGCTGAGGATCTCAGGCAGGCTTTGAGCCAGCCCTTGTTTGTAGCAAAACACCTCGAATTCAGGGGCCTCCGTTCGGGCCTGTGCTTCATATCGAGAGTCAGTGGCAAGCAACTGTCGGCCGGCTGTAATGAGAAGGGCGCCGGCAGACTCGTCAAACTGGCCGTCCTTACCAGTGAACCCGCTCAGGTATCGACGGTTTTCCTCGACAAGTACGAGGAAAGCGTCAAGCCCTTTGTCCAGTAGCCTGGCTCTCAATCTGGCCATACGGTTTGTTGTGGTCCCTTTCATAATGGACGGAAGCTAGCAGAAAGTCTCGCAGGGTGCAACCCTGACGGCCAATGTCAGGCGGTAGCGATTTTACCTTGACAACAGGTGGAATTCAATAATAATTCGTGTCGCGATGCATTCTGAAGGCATGGACAAGATAGACAGGCTCATAAAAAAAGGGGTCAGGATACCCAGCCCCCATAGTGTCCTAGTAGGAGATGAGGTCCCTTTGGACCGCATTTCAGGAAACGGGGTTGTCATCTATCCGGGCTGTAAGATCTTTGGTGAAAATATTCTCATTATGCCTGGCGTCAAACTCGGCTATGAAGGACCCGTGACCGTGGAAGACTGCCAGATCGGTCCCGACGTAGAACTAAAGGGCGGGTTTTTCCGACGCTCAGCCTTTCTTGCAAAGGCCAGTATGGGATATGGGGCCCAGGTCAGGGACGGGTGCATCCTGGAAGAACAGGCAAATGGCGCCCACACCGTGGGGCTGAAGCAGACCATACTTTTTCCTTTTGTAACCCTTGGAAGCCTCATAAACTTCTGTGACTGCCTCATGTCAGGGGGAACCAGCCGGAAAAACCACAGTGAGGTGGGGAGTTCCTATATACATTTCAATTACAGCGCTAATCAGGACAAAGCCACCCCGTCTTTGATTGGCGACGCGCCAAGGGGTGTAATGCTGAATCAGGATGCCATATTTCTGGGAGGGCAGGGGGGGCTGGTTGGCCCTGTACGGGTGGAATATGGAACGGTGATTGCAGCAGGTGTCGTTTGTCGAGAGGACATACCGGATGGCGGCAAGCTTGTGCTGGGCCAAGGCCCGTGTCGCCAGGGTGTTGACGACCCTCGCCTTATCGCGAACTTTCATCATGGCATATACTGGCATGTTAAGGGGCGGGTAACTAACAACATCAATTATATCGCGAACCTCATGGCCCTCAGGCAATGGTACGTGGAGACTCGCTCCCTGTTTCATGGAGGCGACTCCATGGCTGGGATGCTCCATGAGGGTGCATTGGACAAGCTGGATATGGCGATTCAGGAGCGAATCGATCGCCTTGAAGCACTGGCCCGAAAGATGCCTGAATCTGTAAAAAGATACCGGCGGGTCATGAAGGAGCAGTTAAACGAAAAGCTCCTGAGGCAGAAACAGGAGCTTTTTGAGAGATGGCAGGACGTAGAGGCAGTATTTGAAAGGAATCTGGAGAATTCGGGAAATCCTGCTATCCGGGAGCCTTTCATAAAGGAGGTCTGCAGGGGCGTTAAGGAGAGAGGCGCTGACTACGTTGGAGTTATCCAGGACCTTGATAAGACATGGTCTTTGAAGGCAACGAAATGGCTTCAAGGTATCGTGGATACGATAAACGAAGAAGCCCTGGAGATTATGCCGTCTTTCAAATGCAAATAGAATATATGAATGTACTCTAGCTGGTTGCG
>JADFWI010000097.1 GCA_015222985.1 Pseudomonadota bacterium
CAATCGGTGCACGCATATGAGCTGGCTGGCAAAAGCTGTAATCTGTATTACGAAACCGTCAATATTGACTTCGTATCCATTTCGAAGTACAAGCAAAAAAGCAAAAGCACCCTGACTTCGACACGGAGGACTTCATGAAAAGGGTTTCTTTGACTGCGGTTGTGATTGCCTTATTCGCCTATCCTTCTATTTGCAGCCCCTCTTATCTGATCCAGTTGACAAACGGGAATGAATTTGTCACTGACCAGTATCAAGAAGAAAGCGGTCAGATAAGGTTTTATTCTCGCGGTGGCGCTGTTGGAATTCCAAAGGATTCTGTCAGGAAGATAAGAGAATCAGATATTATATTGGAAACTCAAATAGACAGCAGACGGGCTCTCTTGTCCCCCGAAGCCCCGGACATGTCTCTCATAGAGGATGAGCCTGGGAAGGAACCATGTACAGGGGAAAAGCGCGTAAATGAAATACCAAGCCGCAAATATTACAAAGGGAAAAAACTCCGGCTTGTGGCCGAACTGGACAAAGCCTTAGAAGGATTTCGGCGGGCCTCGGGTAACAAGGACTTAGAAGCGAAGAAGAAAGCAATGGGGGACATGACAGAGATCTCCAGAAAAATAAATCACCTTGCAAATGAATTGAAGGAAAAAAACAAAGGCATACTGCCTGACTGGTGGATCGATTAAGTCACAAAGGGATTGAGCAATCCAGTTACATATCCTCTTTCCAACTGAAAAGCCGCAAGGGTCGATTTCTGGTATGATCATCTATCGCTTTACTGCAATAGACAATGTTGGCACTGCCTCCCGAAACATCCACAACCGCCGACCCGCCAACAATTAAGGAGCCTGTAATATTCCTGTTTCCGCCTCCGGTAAATACTACGGACCCGGTCACGATAACAGGACCATACCACGAGAAATCGCCGTTAATGTCCAAATCCCCCTCAATGAGAAGAATGCCGCAGCCTGAAACACCGCTGCTGAGTTGCACAAAGGTCCCGCCGGTATCGTAATAAACAATATTGCTGCAAGCGCAGGAAGACGGGTCCTGTAATGTTGCTCCGGGTGTGGGGTTTCCCCACCCATCCCCGGGACCCGGAAGGCTCGTTGCAATATGAGTGGCGCTGTTTACGGTATAAGAAAAGTCCGCGGATCCTTTAGAGGAATTCACAATGGACTGAATATCCATATCCGTGCCGTTATATACGATGTCGGGCGCACCGCCTCCGACACCCGTGACATGAGGGCCGCCGACAAAGGTAACAGACCCCGGATTTTCCGTGGTAACGATTCCGGCCTTGTCGGAGGAGCCTCCGCACCCGTCAGTCCCGATTACATAGGTACTGCTGCCCTGAATGATGGTTGTACCCTCCACATAAAGGGCGGACGGAACAGTAATACTCGGAATCTTGGTCACTTCTATCTCTACGGTCTTGTTCGAGCCGCCGGCCGCACCATAACTCGTAACTACATACATGTTCTCACCGCTAGTTGTGTTTTGTTCGTTGATTCCGTCACCGTCGGCATCACCCCAGTACAGAATATTGCCGGCGCTATTTGTCTGGTGTCTTATCTCTACTGTGTAGCCTACATCTGATGCGAGACTGTTATATCGGGTATGCATGCTGGTGGTGGAATCATACCCTTTCTCCTTTGCCTTTGAAAAACTCCCGATATATGCCCTCCACTGTGTTTGGGTGGGGTTGCCATCGCTGACCGGGTTTGCCGCGTTCCCTCTTAATCTGGCCCTTGCCTCCTCGCATCCCGCCTGAGCGCTGTAAAATGCCTGTTCACTGACCTTGTAGTTGGCCCCGATTCTCATCTCCGTTGTGGTTGTGACAACGGCTGTCGTCCCCAACATGGCCAAAACACCCAAAAACACAAGCGCCGTGGGAAGGACCATGCCTTTTTCACGTCCCAAAAGCTTTGCAATATCCCGAAATAATGGTGCTTTCATCGAGTTCATCGTTTTCAAAGGGCTAGAGTATTACAATTCGCCTAATCCCTCCTACCGACATGCAAGATTCATTGGGGTGATCAAAGAAGTCAACGTGTATGTCCTGTAACCGCCATTGGCAGAATAACCAGGATTGGGCTTAGCAGTCCTGGCTGTGATTGTAACCCTTATTTGCCGGATATTAGCCGTTGTGGTGGTTAAATTGCCATCTCCATCCAAATAATCAAACGTAAACGTTTCAATATTCTCTGCAAATGGCTGGTTCCCTCCCCCTGTATTCCTGTCGATCTGAAAGTTCTTGGAGTCATATGAATACATGATATTCTCATTTGGGTCGTCAGTGTCTCCATCGGCCGGGTCGCTCGTCTTTGCTCCCCTCAGGTCAGCTACTATCTGAAGTCGTGAGGCATCATGCGGAATACCATCGAAACCTGCGCCTGTTGGATCATATCCTGCCATCCTGATCTCACGACTTATCATGTCCATTGCCGCCCTTGTAGTCTGCACCATCTCAGTTATCTGTTCCTGGGCGTCATACGATTTGCCCTGCAGAATGAAAGTGCCGATTACCGCGCCCAGAAGAACGCAGCCTATTGCCATTGCCATCAGTAATTCTGTGAATGTAAAGCCGCGCTCTCCATTTTCAACACGACAGTCCGTCATCTTCACTCCGCAACAATCGTTTTCAAAGAGACTGAATGGGCGTCAGAACCCCAATACACTGTGACTGTCACCGTTTTCATGCCGTCGGCAGAATTCGTCGTATCCGTGGTTACAACCCTTTTGAACAATGGATAATGCGCAATTGAGCTGTAATCCTCCATGGTGGTTGTATTAGCCGAGGGCATACCGGAATAACCAACCCTCCTGACCTCCTCCATCCGCTCCTGGGCCAGCGTTGCCGCTGTGGTCAGCCTGTGACTGAATGAATTGCCACGCATTACAGCTGCCGTAACACCCGCCATAGCCGCGAACCCAATGCACAGGACAAGCATGGCGATCAAGATCTCTAAGAAAGTAAAGCCGCTATTGTTATGCAGGTTTTTCGTCGATAGACTCATACGGAATCGCTCCGGAATTCCATTCATGTAGCGCGGCTGCGCCGCTCTGGCGTTCGCTTACGCCATCTTTACTCGGCCGGTAAGATGAATCTTCACCTTCTTGGAACCGCTGCTATTTGTCAGCGTAATAGTGCCTGTGGATGCGCTGCCCCTCGGGAAAAAGATTGGATTAGTCGTAAAACTGATACTCACATCGTGATATTCACGCCGGATATCCTTTATCTCAGCCCACTCACCGCCATCGGCCTTGCCGTCATTGTCATCATCGTCTAACAGCTTATATTCATGATCGTTGATAAAGAAGACCTTGAATTCGTTTTTCTGGCTGACAGCCTGCATCCTTGCCCACATCAAATCGCCCATTACCTGACGCGCTGCCCCTTTCAAGCGGTATCTTGCCATCTGACCAATCATGTTGGGGATCGCAATGGCAGCCACGACGCCAACCACGGCGGCAACGACAACGATCTCGATAGTCGTGAATCCCTTTGCCTGTTTTTTCGAAGAGATAGCCTGTGTCATGGGAACAACCTCATGAGCGCATTTTGTTCCGATGCCTTAATCCCAGCTCTTGTGCAACGGCTTTGGCCGTTTGTTCGACAAAACGCTCAAAGTCCTCACCTTCAAGGGGTTTTTCGGCAGTGGGAACCTTATCAAGGTCTTTGGGTTGAACTAACCGAGGGGCGTTTTGCAGGGACGCCTTAGGAACAATCTCAAATTCCGGGGGAAATCGGTTTTCAAAATACATCTCTTGAAAACCGGCAAACTTCAGGGCATGGGCCGTGGCATCGAGCACCACAGTATCATCTTTGCTCACAATTCCATGCTGTCTCGCTTCAACAAGCCCGGCCAACGATTCACCACCCTGAGTGCAGGCAATATGTCCGTTGCGGTTGGCCGTCAGCTCCCAGTCCATGATTGCCTGTTCTTCCACTTCCGCAAAGAATATGGCCTGGCTTCCCGCCCTTTCATTGTAGGCATTGACCAGTTGGATCACACGTGGCATGGACACGGGATTTCCGATCATGGCTGCCTGTGCGACACTGGGGCGAACCTTGACCGGAACAAACTCGCGCTTTTCCGGGTCCGGCTCCAAATAATACCTGTACACGGGATTGGCATGGGTCGATTGTACTCCAATGATCTTTGGCAAGGAGTCAATGATCCCGACTTCAAAAAACTTCAAGAAACCACTCATGACGGCGGTTATGTTCCCGGCATTTCCAATTGGGAGGACAATGACCTTGTGGTTCATATCATAGTCAAAGCCCTGTGAAATTTCATAGGAAAACGATTCCTGGCCCCATATGCGCCATGCGTTTTTCGAGTTCAGCAGGGCCACGTTATACTGTTCAGAAAGGGCTTCCACCACCTTCATGCAATCATCAAAAACGCCGGGGATTTCAAAGACCGTGGCGCCACTTCCAAGGGGTTGTGCCAGTTGCTGCGGCGTGACCTTCTTATGGGGAAGAAGGACAGCGGATTTGACTTCGGGCTGAAGATAGGCCCCGTAAAGGGCCGCAGAGGCCGACGTGTCCCCTGTAGAGGCGCATATAGCCAGGATGTCGGAAAGCCTTCCGGACTGTATCAAAAAGTTGATATAGCTCAAAGCGCTGGCCATGCCCCTGTCCTTGAATGAGGCGCTGGGGTTCTGGCCATCATTCTTAAAACAAAATCGTACACCCACCAGGTTCTGCAAATATGAATTGGCCTCAACCATGGGCGTATGCCCCTCACCCAGGTAGATGACCGCATCAAGGGGGATTACAGGACCAATGAACTCATGGTAACGATAGATCCCCTGCACGGACGGGACATTGAGCATCCTCCGATAGTCAAAAATCTGATGCCACATGTCCGTTGGGATCTTCTTTAACCGGTCAAAGTTAAGGTCTACAAGGAGAAGCACGCTGCCGCACACAGGGCACGTGTAGAGGAGTTGAGTGATGTCGTACTCTCCTTCACACCCCAGGCATCGGTAGACAACGTGGCCACTTGGCTTAGGGATTAGGTATTGCCGAATATGTTCAGGAAAGTTTTGTATTTTCATAATAATGATTCATATAAATGAGCTAAGATGCCACCATACCGTTTTCTTGGATAACTTCAAGCCAATACTTCGACCCATTTTAGGCACTTTAGATCATTTTAGGCATTTTAGGCATTTATCTTTTTAGGCAGTTATCCTCTCCACTCCATCCATATAAGGCCTGAGGGCTTCGGGAATAATGACAGAGCCGTCTTCCTGCTGGCAGTTCTCCAGTATGGCGACAACCGTGCGGCCAACGGCAAGCCCTGATCCGTTTAGGGTATGGACCAGTTCTGTGCCTTTCTTCCCTTTTCTCCTGAAGCGGATCTTGCCTCGTCTGGCCTGGAAGTCTTCGAAATTGCTGCACGATGATATCTCGCGATACTTCTGTTGTCCGGGAACCCATACCTCAATGTCATAGGTTTTGGCAGCGGAAAACCCCAGATCACCTGTGCACAGCTCAACTACCTGATAAGGGATCTCAAGTCGCTTGAGGATAGTCTCCGCGTCTTGCAGAAGCCTTTCCAGTTCTTCATAGGAGGCCTCCGGCGTCGTAAATTTTACGAGCTCCACCTTATTGAACTGGTGCTGTCGTATGAGTCCCCTTGTATCCTTGCCATACGATCCTGCCTCGGACCGAAAACAGGGTGTATAGGCAGTGTATAACTTGGGAAGCTCTCCCTCATCAAAGATTTCGCCCCGATGAATGTTTGTGACAGGAACCTCTGCAGTAGGCACCAGATAATAATCCCAGCCCTCCAATTTGAACAGATCCTCTTCGAACTTAGGCAACTGCCCTGTGGCAGTGGCGCTGATGCTGTTCGTCATGAAGGGCGGAAGCACTTCCAGATACCCGTGTTCGTTAGTCTGGATATCCAGCATGAAGTTGATCAAGGCTCGCTCAAGCCTTGCCCCCTGACCCATATACAACGCAAAACGTGCCCCCGCGATCTTGGCTGCACGCTCAAAATCGAGAATTCCGAGATTTTCTCCAAGTTCCCAGTGCGGGAGTGGTTCAAAGCCAAATGAAGGGATCTCGCCTACTTTCCTCACGATTGGGTTGTCTTCGCTGTCTTTGCCAACAGGGACGGAGGCATGGGCAAGGTTGGGAAGACCCATCAGGACAGAGCGCAAGGTCTGTTCGTGTTGCGAAAGTTCTTCGTCCAGCCCCTTTATCTTCTGTGAGACGGCCTTCATTTCGACCATCAGGTCCGAGGGATCTTGGCCATCCCTTTTTATTCGCCCAATACGTTCAGAGGCTCTGTTGCGCTGACGCTTAAGCTCCTCAACCTCAAGCAGGATGGCCCTGCGTTTTGAATCACAATCAAGAAAACCGCCAAGGCTGTAAGCTTGTCCCCGCTTGCGCAACGATGCCTGAACCAACTCGAGGTTCTGTCGAACAAATTTGATTTCGAGCATGATGCATTACCTTTTTGAGGATCGCAACTTCTAACATGCAGGTATTAGTTAGTCAATAATTATCATTACTTGACTTTCTTGCCATTTTTTGCTATTTTAAGTGTTTACATAATGAAGCTCCCCGCAGCAAGCTGCAGGGTATTCCGGCGAAGGCGAATAAATCAGAGTCGCAGCGCAGACGCATACCTGCCACAGACGTTTGTCAAAATTTGTAAGCAAATTGCGGAGTCATCTCATGCAGGATTTAAAGGAAAAGAAGTCTGAAATTAGACGTAATACCCTCGCACAACGCGATGCCCTATCAGAAGAAAAGCGTCATGAAAAGAGCAAGGCAATCATGGAACATCTCTTTGATTTTGCCAACTTCCTTGAAGCTAAAACCGTTCTCTTCTTCATGAACTCCACTAGCGAAGTGATCACCGAGGCCATGATCCGCAAGGCATGGGAGTACGAAAAGCTCGTTGCCCTGCCTCGGGTTGACAAGAAAGAAAAAAAGATCGTCCCGTTCAGAATTGACGACCTTGATCTGGATCTTCGGCCCGGTTATCGAAAAATCCGGGAACCCGTTCCGAAGCGGTGCAAACCGATCCCTGTTGAGCATATCGACCTTGCGATCATCCCGGGCATTGCCTTTGATGAACGCGGAGGCCGCATTGGCCACGGTACGGGGCTCTACGACAAATTCATTCCGACCCTTGATGTGACGACTCGAAAAGTGGCCCTGGCCTTTGAATGTCAGATCGTGCCGCAAATTCCCATGGAGCCACACGACCGGTATATCGACATCATTATTACCGAAAAGCGCATGATCTACAAAATTTAACCCGGCGGATTCAATACGTGCTCAAGGCCGTCCAGATTTCTTTTCTCCCCAATTGCCACTACTGTGTCGCCGCCCTGGAGTCTGGTCTGAGAGGAGGGGTTAAATAACATCTTCCCGTCAGGCTTCCTGATGGCCACAATAATCAGGTTGAAGTCCGTGCGTATCCTGGAGTCCTGTAAAGCCACGTTGATCAATTTTGACGAGGTGTCCACCGGCATATCTTCCATGTGAATGTCGCGACTCTTATCCATCAGGGTGAGTTCCAGGAAGTCGACGACTGTTGGGCGGGCTATCATTTGGGCAATTCGGTGGCCGCCCATGACATAGGGGGAAACCACTTTGTCGGCGCCGCCCGCCATCAACGTCTTTTCTGATTTTCTCTCCCCGGCCCGCGCTATGATGAAAAGATCTGGATTGAGCTGTCTGGCAGTCAGGATAACATAAACATTGTCGCTGTCAGTTTTCAGTGCGGCCACCAGTCCCCGTGCCCTTTCGACTCCGGCCTTGATGAGATTCTCTTCATCAGTCGCCTCGCCAGGCACGTGGAGTATCTTGCGATCCTCGAGTTTTGCAATTCCAGCAGGGTCTCGCTCTATGACAATGATCCCAATGTGTTTTGAAGTGACAAGCTCACGGCAGATACTTCTTCCAACACGACCGTAGCCGCAAATAATATAGTGATCCTTTTGTGCTCGAATATCTTTTCCCAATTTTCGCCTCCCCATGATCTCCCTGATACGACCCTCCATCATGAACTGAATCATACTACCTGCAAAATAGAAGACAAAACCCACTCCCACAAGGATCAGGACCATGGTAAAGATCCGTCCGGGTGTAGAAACCTCTTGAACTTCGCCGTATCCCACGGTGGCCAGGGTGATTACTGTCATGTAAAGGGAGTCGATGAGTGGCCAGCCTTCTATCAACATGTATCCGAAGGTGCCGCCCAAGAGCATCAGAACTAAAAGCAAAATGCCAATCATAAGGTGGGATGTACGGTTCAAAACAAGACTCCATTTGTTCTATGATATAGATATAGAGGTATTGTAAAAAATTCAACAAATCTTTTGGTATATTGCGCTTGCTCTAGATATGGAAACTGCAGGGAGTGTGAATCTGCCGCCAATCGCGGCACAATAGGAATCGTAAACCATGAGGCGGGAGGCGGTTCACGACTTTGAATAGGGAAAAACGCCGAACAGAGGCATCCAGCCATTTGCTCTGAGGCTAAGAGGCATGATGCCCATGCCGTGGGACACCA
Organism: Pseudomonadota bacterium; assembly: GCA_015222985.1. Lineage (GTDB taxonomy): Bacteria > Desulfobacterota > Desulfobacteria > Desulfobacterales. The sequence goes on from JADFWI010000097.1 coordinate 8,550, forward strand.
ACAAGAAGCGATTCCTTTACGCAAATTTTCAGGAATTGCAAAACGTCCATTATGCCGGAATGGAACCTACTACCTCCACGCTGAACTCACCTAGCTCTTCAGGTAAATCAAAAAATACAACCATAAAGGGAAGGACTTTGCCATTGGGCACCCTGAAGTTCAACTTGTTCTGACCGAATCTGTTACCCAATCTCTTGTTGATGGTCTGTCTGTCCAGGGTTTGTAAGTCAGCATCCGACAAGACGTTGCCGCAGTAAACAATACGATCTTGCGCTATCTTGCCGTCCTTCAAGTAGATGACACCTTTCAACCTTATGAAGTTGCGTGTTTGAGGATAATTACTTCTAATCTTACCCTTGACCACGAAAAGGCGTCCAGCCGATTTGCTCTCAACAAATACACCGGCAATCAGATTCTCAAGCAAGCTTATATGCATGTTTCCGGGATCAATCGTCTCGGATTTGCCGGCGCCCGCCAAAGATTCCAGAAAAGGTATTTCTATATTCTGGCTCTTCAAAATCGTGTATGCAGCATAAGCCCCTCCTCCTACAAGGACAATAATCAACATCACCATCAAGGGCATGCTGATACGTCTTCTCTCCGGAAGCTGTTCAACTATTGGTGGAGGCGGAATTTCATCTTGGATACCTTCTTCCGTCTCTTCGCCTTCCTCCACGGAAGCAATAGGCAAACCTTCAGGCAATGTCACGCCGGCATCTTCCGGTATCGCTGCTGTCTCTTCCTCGGCAGGCCATTCTTCAGTAGGCTCCTCTTCGACTTCGACTTCCTCCACGCTCATGTCTTCAAAGGAAATTTCTTCAGGCTCATCCTCCAGAGTCAATTCTTCGGTCGGTTCCGGTACTCCTTCGGCAACAGGTTCTTCCTCCAGACTGAGATCTTCAAAAGAGATCTCCTCTCCGGCTTTGATCTTTTCTTCTTCAGCCTGTTCTGCTACCGGAGGGGCGTCTTCAGATGGAGTTTCTTCTTCCAGACTAAGGCCATCAAGATCGATCTCCTGCTCCCCTTTTTCCTCAGAAACCGGCTCTGGCGTTGGTTCAGCCGCTTCCCCAAAACCAAGATCTTCCGCAGTGATCTTCTCCTCACTTACAGATATTTCTTCAGAAGCCTTTTGTTCTGCGGACTCTTCTTCGAACCCGAAATCCTCGAGTGAGAACCCCTCTTCATCCTGTCCCTCTTCTGACCCAAACAGATCAAAATCAAGGGGCTCTTCAGAGGATTCATCGGGTTGCGCTGGATCTTCCTCTTGGAGGTCAAGAGTTGGACTGATCTCCTCGGCCGCGGAAGTCCTGTAGGCCGTGAATATGTGCTGACAATTCGAGCATCTGACTTTGGAACCTGATTCATTGATAAGGCTTTCGTCCAGCCTAAACTTGGACTCACAATTTTCACAGGTTATGACCATTGTGGGCTCCTTTCCCTTACAGTTTCAAATGGTAGATTTCCGGCAGATTGCGATATTTCTCATCAAAATCCAGCCCGTATCCCACCAAGAATCCAACATCCACTACATGCCCTGCATAGTCAATCGGAATTTGCACCTCCCGACGTTCAACCTTATCAATAAGGGCACAAACCTTGACAGACTCGGGATGGAATTGCTTGAGATAGTCCAAAATGTATGCAATAGTCAGGCCAGAATCCACTAAGTCCTCAACCACGATGACATGTCGACCTCTTATGTCCGTTTCAATTTCCTTTGTTATTCGGATTTGCCCGGAAGATGATGTGTTGGAGCCGTAACTGGCCAAACGGGCAAAGTCTATCTGAACAGGGATGGTAAGCTCACGGACCAGATCGGCCAGGAAGATGAAAGCGCCTTTAAGGATGCCGATGAGTACAACTTCCTTCCCATGATAATCTTCGGAAATGCGATTTGCGAGGATTTTGGTCTTTTTCTCGATTTCAGCCCTGGACAGGACTGGAATCAATTCTGGCGGCATAAGCTAACCTCAAAGCCCGGTCTCTGCCAACTCCTCGATCAAAGCCTTCTGTTTCTTGCTCAAACGTTTGGGAATCTTGACCAAGACTCGGGCGTAAAGATCACCCTTTAGCCCCTTTTTCATTATAGGGAGGCCGAATCCCTTCAGGCGCATCTTGGTGTTGTGTTGAGTACGTGCAGGTATTTTTAGATTAAGATGTTTTCCGTCAAGAGTTGGAATCTGCACTCTTGTCCCCAACAATGCATCGGTCAGCCTTATCTCTTGATCGATATAAAGGTCGTGGCCCACATGTTTGAAGACTGGGTCATCCACCACCTTGGCCTGAATGTAGAGATCTCCTGCCGGTCCACCAAAGGCCCCAGGCTGCCCCTTGCCAGCCAAACGCAGTTTCTTCCCCGTCACCATCCCCTTGGGGATCTTTACGTTGATCTTTTGATGTGCTCCACCTTGCCCCTGAGCTACAGTTTTGGTAGTGCCATTGAGTACTTCTTGGAGGGTCAAAGGCAGTTCGTATACCAGATCCGCCCCTTTTGCCGGAGCCCTCTGCGGTGATGTATAGGCCGTAAACGGATCTCCGCCAAAGCCAAAGCTGGCTTTCCGACATCGCCCCCCACCCGTGAATACATTCCCAAAAGCGCTACCGTCAAAGCCGAATTCCTTGAAAATGTCTCCAAAATTGAAGCTACTGAAAATGTCTTCCTGGGAATATCGCTGGCGAAAGCCGGAAGCACCAAAGGCGTCATATTGCTTGCGTTTTTCCTTGTCACTCAATACCGCATACGCCTCACTGACCTTCTTGAACGTTTCCTCAGCCGACTTGTCCCCTTTGGTGCGGTCAGGATGATATTTCATGGCCAGTTTGCGATAGGCCTTCTTGACCTCACCCTCGCTTGCCTTTCTGTCCACACCCAGGATCTTATAATAATCGGTTTCAGCCATAATATTATGATGTTGCTCTTCGCAAAAAAAGAAGTCGGAAGTTGTAAAAACCCTATGTCCCAAATATAATTGAGGTCTTGATATTGTCAAGGGAATAACATGAGTATGGCGGATTAACCCTCACAAGCCCACGCTTTGAAAATCTTGACATTTCTTTGGTTTTTTGCCATATGATGCAGCAGACTTCGTCCTCGGAGATTGGTTGCGCCATGAATCTGCAACACGGCTCATGAGGGCTGGATTTTGCTTCTTGACGTTCTAGAAAGGAGTTGGAAGGTGGAAATCGTTGTTTTATTGAAACAAGTTCCTGATACTGAGACGGCGATCCAGATTGGGGAAGACAAAACTACCGTTAAGACAGAGGATGTGAAATGGGTCATTAACCCATACGATGAATTTGCCGTTGAAGAAGCCCTTAGAATCAAAGAGAGCCAAGGGGCGGGCAAGGTTACAATCCTTACTGCAGGACCGGAGAGAGCAGTCGAGGCTATCCGAACCGCTCTTGCCATGGGCGCCGATGAAGGAGTGCTTATCAATGATCCGGCGCTTGAGGGAGCCGACGGCCTCGGAACAGCAAAGGTCCTTGCCACAGCTTTAAAAGACATCCCTTATGACATCATCATAGCAGGCCAGCGCGCAGTGGATGATGATGGTTACCTGGTGCCGGCAGCCGTCGCAGAGTTTCTTGACATCCCCCAGGTGTCCATGGTGTTCAACCAAGAGATCAGTGACGGAAATATCAGGTGCGAACGGACCGTTGAGGGAGGGACAGTGGTTATTGAAGCTGAATTGCCTGCGCTTTTTACCACTCAACGAGGTCTCAATGAGCCAAGATATGCCTCGCTTCCGGGGATCATGAAGGCAAAGAAAAAGCCCCTGGGAAAAAAGACACTGGCTGATATCGGTTTAGACTCCAGTGAGGTGGGCCCGGCTGCGGCCAGGTGTAGAGTTAGGACGCTCTCGTTCCCGCCTGAGAGGGCCCCAGGCAGGATTATTGAGGGGGAGACTGTTGAGGAGGTGGCCGGTGAACTGGTGAGATTGCTACGAGAAGAGGCGAAAGTCATTTAGAGCCCCCACAACGGTCGTGGGATCGCAAAACGAAAAGAGGAGAGATTCATATGGCAGAGGGTGTTTTGGTACTGGCAGAACAGATTGATGGTAGCTTCAGAAAGATTGCCTATGAGGTCGTCAGTGAAGGGAGACGGCTGGCTGACGTCCTTGGAGAACCGCTCACAGCAGTAGTTCTGGGTTCCGGCGTGGGGGGAATTGCAGCGGAACTGACCAAGCACGGGGCAGAGAAGATCCTGGTAGGAGACGATCCGGCGCTGGCTGACTACACCACAGATATCTATACGAACGTACTTTGCGATATTGTTAAGGACAAAAATCCGAAGATCTTGTTGCTGGGGGCCTCAACCCAGGGCAAAGATCTCTCCGCACGGCTGGCTGCACGGCTCGATGCGGGTCTTGCCATGGATTGCATTGCCCTAAGAGTTGACGGAGAAACACTCATCGCCACACGTCCGATCTTTGGGGGCAAGGTTTTGGCCGAGGTTGCCATTGAAGGGACACCACAGATGGCGGCCGTACGCCCGAACGTGATGGAGATCATTGATGCGGAAAAGGCCGCAAATGTGGAGAACATTCCGGTCAATCCTGGCATGGGCAAGACAAGGGTTCTGGGAAAAAAGGTGGAGGCTGCCGCCCAGGTCGATCTAACCGAGGCCGATATCGTTGTCTCAGGCGGACGCGGAATGGCAGGGCCCGACTTCAGTGTTTTGGAAAAACTGGCCCAGCTTTTCGGAGGGGCTGTCGGGGCGTCAAGATCTGCGGTAGATGAAGGCTGGCGACCTCATTCCGATCAGGTAGGACAGACCGGGAAGGTCGTGTCGCCAAACCTCTACATTGCTTGTGGTATCTCAGGCGCTATACAACACCTTGCCGGCATGGGATCATCGAAGTATGTTGTAGCCATCAACAAGGATGCTGAGGCGCCCATCTTCAAGAAGGCTGATTTCGGCATTGTGGATGATCTCTTCAAGGTCGTGCCTGCCATAACATCC
>JADFWI010000535.1 GCA_015222985.1 Pseudomonadota bacterium
GAGATCATGCACCGCACCCACATGGGTACTGATCAGGACTATAAGAACCTTATCCTTCAGGGAACCCGCCTCGCCATAGCCGATGGGTGGGGGGCCTCTATGATCTCCACGGAGTTGCAGGACATCATGTTCGGGACCCCGGTGCCGATCAGAGCTATAGTCAATCTTGGCGCTCTTGACGAGGAAAAGGTAAATATTGTGGTACACGGTCACGAACCGATCCTTTCAGAAGCCATGGCCATGGTGTGCCAGGAGCCCGAAATGCTAACAGCAGCAAAAGAGGTAGGGGCTCCCGGAATAAACCTGGTCGGTGTCTGTTGTACGGGAAACGAGATCCTGATGAGGCACGGCATTCCGGTTGCCGGCAGCTTTATCCAGCAGGAGATCGTCCTGGCCACCGGCGCGGTTGAGGCCATGGTGGTTGACATCCAGTGCATCATGCAATCTATTGTTACCGTGGGCCAGTGTTTTCACACGGAGATCATCACGACTTCTCCCCGCGCAAAGATCCCAGGGGCAACGCACATCGAGTTTGATCACCACCACGCCCTGGAAACAGCAAGGAAGATCGTGAGGCGCGCAATAGAGAAATATCCCGAGAGAAAAGGGGTAAATATTCCGAAGCACAAGATGGACGTAGTAGCAGGATTCAGCCACGAAACCATTAATTACACGCTGGGCGGGACCTTCAGGGCGTCTTATCGGCCCCTGAACGACAACATTATTAATGGCCGCATCCGGGGGGTCGGGGCTGTTGTTGGGTGCGATAGCGTCCATGTTCTTTCCGGTCACGTGCACACGACAGTGGCCAAAGAGCTGATAGCCAACAACGTCCTTGTCCTGGTCACAGGGTGCGCAGCCACCGCCTGCGGCCGGGAGGGTCTATTGCGACCTGAGGCGGCCGAGCTGGCAGGCCCTGGCCTAAGAGAGGTCTGCGAGACCGTGGGCATGCCGCCTGTGTTGCACATGGGCTCGTGTGTGGATAACAGCCGTATTCTCATAGCTGCTTCTGAAATTGTGCGTGAAGGCGGTCTTGGCGATGACCTCAGCCAGGTTCCTGCTGCGGGCTGTGCCCCGGAATGGATGAGTGAAAAGGCAATATCGATTGGCCATTATTTTGTGGCAAGCGGCGTCTATGTCGTATTTGGGAGGACCTTTCCGACCACAGGAAGCAAGGTTTTGACTGATTATCTATTCAGGGAATTACAAGAACTGTACGGCGGCATGTGGGCCGTTGAAGAGGATCCCGTTGAGATGGCACAGATGATGATCAGGCATATTGACAAGGCGCGCGAGGCCCTGGGGATTCAGGAAAAGAAAGAAAGAGTCCTCTTTGACATGGCCATGAGGCGCGAATTGTAGGAGTTATCAGTGTATGACAATAATCCTGTAAACGCGATGGAGCACCCCCCCTGCAGGGTAGCCTGTCCTATTTTGACAGACGTGCGGGAATACGTGCAGCTCATCGCTGAAAGAACATTTAAAGAAGCATACGCTTCTATCAGAAAGCTCAATCCATTGCCTCGCGTATGTGGCCGCATCTGCACGCATCCCTGCGAGACGGCCTGTAAACGAGGACAGGTGGATGAACCAATTGCCATTGCCGCGCTAAAACGCTTTGCCTCTGATGGCCCCTGGAAGGGCCGATACGAAGCAGATGTGCCTGACAAATCAACCGGGCACAAGGTTGCGGTGGTCGGCTCCGGGCCCGCAGGGCTTGCGGCCGCCCATGATCTGGCTATTCTTGGCCACCGTATCACTATCTTTGAAGCCTTGCCGGTTTTGGGCGGCATGTTGAGAATGGGCGTTCCTGCATATCGTTTGCCCAAAGATGTGGTGGACGAAGAGATCCAGGCCATTTTGGACCTTGGTGTTGAAGTCAAGACAGGGGTTCGTATCGGCGAAGAAATCAATTTCACCGACCTGTCCGAGCAGGGATACAAAGCGGTGTTTGTGGCGATCGGCGCCCACAAAGACCAGAAGCTTGGAATTGCCGGGGAGAATGAATTTGAGGGAGTGGTCTCTGCCGTCTCTTTCCTGCGGGCTGTCAACCAGGGGCAAAATCCCAAAACAGGGAAGAAGGTGGCTGTGATCGGTGGGGGTAACACTGCAGTTGATTCGGCCCGTTGCCTGCTGCGCATGGGCGCTGAAACCGTTCATATTGTCTATCGAAGATCCGGAGACGAGATGCCGGCCGCCAAGGAAGAAATCGAGGAGGCTGTCCATGAAGGAGTTCAGATTGCTTATCTGACTTCCCCCCTTGAAATCCTGGGACAAAACGGCAAGGTTTCGGCCTTGAAATTGATGAAGAACGAGTTGGGTGAACCTGATGCCAGTGGGCGCAGAAGTCCAAAGCCTGTGCCGGGATCTGAATTTACCCTTGATGTGGACATGGTAATTGCGGCAATCGGGCAGGCACCTGACTCTTCTTTTGTAGCTGACAAACTTGAGCTTACTGAAAGAAAAAAACGCATAATTGTGAAAGGTCCCTATACACTGGTAACTACCCAGCCCGGGGTCTTTGCCGGAGGCGATGCAGTTACCGGGCCGGCCACCGTTGTTGAGGCGATTTCTGCAGGCAAACGTGCTGCAATTTCCATAGATCTCTATTTGAGAGGAGAACCCCTGCCTACTATTGAACCGGCAGAGGAGGTCAAAAGGGAAAAGCTTTCTCCGGCTCTCGTTGAGAAGACCAGGAACTTTGCGAGATGCGGCAAAATCAGTCTTCCAGCAGAGGATAGGCTCAAAGGTTTTGATGAGGTAGACGCCGTCCTTTCCGAAGACCTTGCGACCAAGGAAGCCCTCAGGTGCCTCCATTGTTTTCTCGGGGCAAGGATCGACAAAGAGAAATGCATCTCCTGTCTGACCTGTGTGAGGGTTTGCCCGCTCGGCATACCGACTACCAACAAGATGGGAGAGATTACCATCGATCCCTTTGCTTGCCAGGCTTGCGGGATGTGCGTCCTTGAATGCCCGGTTTGGGCTATTGACATCAGTCTCAATTTCCGCAGCAAGATTGCCCTGGAGATAGAACAGGTGATCAGCAGGTCACAGCAGGCGGAGCCCATGATTGTGGGTTTTTTCGACCTGCATGGAAACTTCCGTTCCACTGATGTGAAAAGCCTGAGACAAGACTATCCCAATATCCTGCCTGTGATGGTTTTCGGGCTCAGAAGAATTGACACGTGTGATATCTTGAAGGCCTTTGAATCCGGGGCTGATGGCGTGGTTCTTGCCGGGTGCCCGCCTGATACGGACCCCTTTCCAGAGACAGCAGACAGGGTAAAACGACGAATAGCCCATGCCAGGACCCTGCTGGATGCCTTGGGCATTGACGGAGCCCGTCTTGAGGTTTGCGATATGCCCGAGAAGGGAATAGTTGATAAAGAATTGATTGACGGGCTGATCCAGAGAATCAAGGAGCCTGTACAAGCAAGCTCAGAGTAAAGGAAGAGAGTGTATGATCACGCTAGAGCAGAAAAATTTTGAAGAAATTGAGAAGATGACCAAGGGGTACAACCGCCTCTTGGTGCTGGGATGTGAAACTTGCGCTGCCATGTCTTTTGCGGGCGGACAGAGGCAGGTCGCAGAGCTCGCGTCTGCCATTCGCGTGGCAAGAAAAACATCAGGCGAGCAAGGTGAGGTTTTGGAAGAGGCCATTGCCAGGCAGTGTGAGCCTGAATTTGTTGATCTTATCAAAGATGATGTCGCCGGCTGCGACGCCGTGCTTTCTTTAGCGTGTGGGGCTGGCGTCCAACTCCTTGCCGAACGTTTCCCGGACAAGGTAATCTTGCCGGGTTGTAATACCTTGTTTTTAGGCGTTACTGAGGAGCTGGGGGTCTGGTCGGAACGTTGTGCCGGCTGCGGGAACTGTATATTAGACAAAACGGCCGGCCTGTGTCCAATTGCCAGGTGCGCCAAGCAACTTCTCAACGGCCCATGCGGCGGGTCTATGAATGGAAAATGCGAAATCAGCAAAGACGTGGATTGTGTGTGGCAATTGATCATTGATCGTCTAGATAGGCTTAATCGGCTGGAAATGCTGGAAGAGATCTTTCCTGTTAAAGACTGGTCACCGGCCGGACACGGCGGCCCCAGAAAGATGATTAGAGAGGATCTTAAGTTATGAAGTCAGGGAGTAATTTGGAAAGACTATTGGAAAGCGGCCAGTTTGCCGTCACTGCGGAGGCCGGGCCTCCCAAAGGGAGTTCACCCAAGGTTGTTCAGAGGAAAGGGGAACTTCTTAAGCTTTGCTGCGACGCCTTGAATGTGACTGACAATCAGACAGCTATTGTCCGAATGTCAAGCTTGAGCGGCTGCGTTCTATTGAAGGAAATGGGTATGGAGCCTGTCTTGCAGATGGTCGTGAGAGACCGCAATCGTCTCGCCCTGCAGAGTGATATCCTCGGGGCGGCTGCATTAGGGATTCGGAATGTGCTCTGCCTTTCCGGCGATCATCAGAAGTTTGGCAATCACCCGACGGCCAAGGGGGTATACGACATCGATTCGATTCAGTTCATTCAGATGGTCAAGACCATGCGGGATGAGCACAAGTTCCTTAATGGGGAAGAGATCTCAGGAGATGTGCCGTTTTTCATCGGAGCGGCAGCCAATCCCTTTGCTGATCCATTTGAATTTCGAGTTACCCGTTTGGCCAAGAAGGCAAACGCAGGTGCGGACTTCATTCAGACTCAGGGCATCTTTGACATGCCCAAATTTATTGAATGGATGAAGATGGTCAGAGACAGAGGCCTGGATGAAAAAACGCATATCCTTGCCGGGCTCATCCCCATCAAGTCCGTTGGTATGGCTCGATACATGCGAAACAACGTGTCTGGTTTGAGTGTGCCAAAGGAGATCGTTGACCGGATGGCTGATGCCAAGGAGCCCAAGGAAGAAGGCGTGAAGATTTGCCTTGAGACCATCGAGCAACTCAAGGAGGTTGACGGGATACACGGCATTCATATCATGGCGGTGGCCTGGGAGGATATCGTATCCCGCATTGTGGAAGAGGCCGGCTTGATGCCCAGGCCGGTGGTGTAGTCATTCGTCAGTGACCACGGATTGATTATTGACGATTGACGATTGTTGATTGAAAAACCAAATCGACAATCGACAATATACAATTGACTGATAACGATTCCCGAATAACAAAATACACAGGGGGGTGCGACATGGGAGCAAGTGCCAAGATCCTGGTGGTGGACGATGACCCGGACATGCGTGAAGCCTTGCAGATGATGTTGGAGTCTGGCGGGTATACCGTGGTCACGGCTGAGGATGGTGAGAAGTGTCTTGCTAAGCTGAAGGAAGAGCATCCCGATTTGCTCATCCTTGACCTTCTCATGCCCAAGATGGACGGCTTTGAGGTGTGTAAAGCCTTGAAGGATCCTCGGTATGCCAAGCATGCCCGCATGCCGATCATCATTCTCAGCTCGATACAGGAGGGGGTCAGCCAGCGCCGTTACGAATTGGAGACCGGCGTGCTGCTCGATGTGGATGATTACGTAGAAAAGCCAATCGAAAGCAGTGTGCTGTTGGAAAGGGTTGGAAAGATTTTCAAGAGAACTGGCAAGGAATAATCAGTTTGTCGGGTTTATTGAGTTAATTTAGTCAGGACCCAACAAACACAATAAACACAACAAACACGATAGGTGTGGCCATGAAAAAAGTGTTATTGGTAGACGATGACGTTGATTTTTGTGAAGCAACAAAGCTCCTTTTGGACAGCAAGGGCTATGACGTTGTTCTGGCCCATGACGGAAAGGCGGGGCTCGAGAAGGTGCGGGCCGAAAAACCCGACCTAGTCATCCTGGACGTGATGATGCCTGAAATGAACGGATACGATGTGTGTGTCGTGCTCAAAGCGGACGCGGATTTGAAAAAGATACCCGTCGTCCTCCTTACAGCCGTGGATCAGGCCTTTTTCAAAACAACTTACACCAGAGCGATGGGTCTCATGACCGAGGCTGACGATTATATTGCTAAGCCGGTTGAACCCGGAGAGTTGGTAAAGCGGGTGGAGGACTTGCTGAGCAAGAAATAGTTAGACGATGTTGATCCAGCCGAGCATAAATATACTGGTGGTGGAGAATGACATCACCATTTTGCAAAGATGCCGGGAGCTTCTCCTGGACGAAGGTCACAATGTGCGTACGGCAGAGTGTATTGAAGAGGCCCTGGACATCATCCAGAAACACCCGGGAGACGTGGACATCATGCTTCTTTCACTCGAGTTGCCCGGCTGGGCTCACATGACCCTCATCGAGACTCTGCAAAAGGCCAGGCGTGAAATCCTTATTATGACCATGTCGGCCAACTGCGGCGAGGAGGCCATAGAGGCGATGCATGCCGGGGCCTATGATTGCATCCGCAAAACCTTTACGGCCGATCGTTTCAGGATAAAGATAAATCGTGCCATAGAGGCCTTCAGACTCAGACGCCAGCTTGACTTATTGACACGGCAAAGGCAGGCTGAATTTACCAGGGTCCGCCAGGATGCGAATCTCTATGCCATCCTACAAAGTTTTAGCGATGCCCTCGTGGTTACGGATTGGCAAACGAACATCGTTTTGTTCAATCCGGCAGCCGCCAGCCTGTTTGACTTGACCGAGGAAACAGCTCTAGCTCATCCGGTTTCGGTTTCTATTAAATCCGATGAGTTATTGTCATTCTTTATACGGGCAATTAAATCTGATAGTTCCTTGGCTATGTTGATGGCGGACGAAGAACCCGTTGTCAAAGTCGGAAATAAAAACCTTCGCGTATATGTGTTCTCTGTAAAGAATGAGGGAGGAACCGTTATTGGTGCAGTGGCCTTGTTTCACGATGTTACCAAGGTTAGCGCAATGGATAAGCTCAGGGACGATTTTCTCTCCATGGTTTCCCACGAGCTTAAGGCCCCGTTGAGCTCGCTGCTGATGCAGATTTCTGTGATTCTGGATGGACTGGCCGGAGATCTCAGTCCCAAACAGACGGATTTGCTCGGCAAGGCAAAGGAAAAGACCAAAGGGATGATTACACTGGTCAATGACATCCTGGATTACCGGCGCATTCAGGAGGGCAAATCGATCCAGAAGATCGAGAGTCTGGATCTGGCAAAAATCTTGCAGCGGACCGTTGAGCTTATGCGCCTCTCGGCAGAAGAGAAAGGTATTAAAATGACATGCGAAATCGCAGAAGGACTGCCATCCTTCAATGGCGATAGAGGGGGCCTGGAAGTAATTTTTGTTAACCTTATCAGCAATGCCATTAAGTATACCCAACAGGGAGGGCACGTGAATGTGAGCCTGAACAAAGCGGGAAAAGACATACGGTTCAAGGTGGTGGATACCGGCATAGGGATTCCACCAGAGGACATTGACCGGGTTTTTGAGAAGTTCTATCGCATTAAAACTGACGAAACCAGGAGCATATCAGGCTCCGGGCTTGGACTATCGATAGTCAAGGGAATTGTAGAAGCCCACAACAGTACGATCTTTATGGAAAGCCCGCCGGGCCAAGGGACAACCTTTATCGTTTCCCTGCCTGTTGAGGAATAGCGCCTTGGAGGTGTGACATGATCATTGCCGAACAGAAAACATTAGCCGAAATACAGGAGATGGTTGCCCCATACCGCAAGATCCTGCTAGTTGGATGCGGAACATGCATGACATTTTGCTCTGCAGGGGGGCCTGAGGAGGTCAATAAACTAGCAGATGCGCTAGTTGCAGAAAACAAGGATATGGTTGTAGACAAGACTACGACTCCTCGGCAATGCGCCGAGAAGTTCATCGACCGCCTGAAAGACAAGGTTGGTGACCATGAAGCTATCCTGTCCATGGCCTGTGGCAACGGCGTTCAGGCTGTGGCCAGTCGGTTTCCTGACAAGCCTGTTTTGCCTGCCCTAAACACGCAATTCATAGGGGTCGAACAGGAAAAAGGCGTATGGACTGAAAACTGTTTAGCCTGCGGTGACTGTATCCTTTGGAGGACAGGTGGTGTGTGTCCTGTGACACGCTGTGCCAAAAGCCTTTTGAATGGAGCGTGTGGGGGTGCCTCAGAGGGATCCTGTGAGGTTTCCAAAGACCGCCCTTGTGCGTGGCAGGAGATTTACCATGCGCTTAAGCGTTTGAACATGCTACATTATTTGAAGGGAAAACCCCAGGTTAAGGACTGGCCCATTCACCCGGGCAGGGTGGTGAGAGAAGATTTGCGGGAGATCAAAGCTACATAGGGGGAGCTACCATGAGTTTTAGACAAGCATTAGAATCAGGGAAATTCCTCGTGACCGCTGAAGTCGGCCCTGGTAAGGGTACCGATGTAGAACATCTGTTAAAAGATGCTCAGATTATCAAAGATCGAGTTGACGCCATAAACGTCACAGACTTGCAAAGTTCGGTTATGCGTCTAGGCTCCATGGCCGTCTGTCATATGTTGACGGACATGGGGATCGATCCCGTCTTTCAGGTAACATGCAGGGATCGGAATAGACTTGCCCTGCAATCGGATCTGCTGAGCGGGTGGGCTCTCGGGATCAGAAACGTTCTGGCACTGACTGGTGACCATCCTACCATGGGGGACCACCCCCGGGCTAAACCGGTTTTTGACCTGGACTCTGTCACGCTTTTGGAGGTGATAGGTAAGCTGAACTCCGGATTAGATATGTCGGGAAACGAACTCAAGGGATCGCCCGACCTGTTGCCTGGAGCGGTCGTGAATCCTGGCGCGGATAACGAGGCTGCCTTAGATCTCCAGATCATAAAGATGGAGAAAAAGATTGAGGCAGGGGCCAAGTTTTTTCAGACACAGGGGGTCTATGACCTGGACGCCTTTGAAAAATTCATGAAGCGCGTTGAGGGACTAAATACCAAAGTTTTGGTAGGTATTATCCTTCTTAAATCAGTTGGCATGGCACGTTACATGAACAAGAATGTGGCAGGTGTTTTTGTCCCGGAACCCTTGATCCAGGAGCTGAAGAAGGCCGAGGACAAGGCCCAAGCAAGTATGAATATAGCCATCCGCTTGATCAAAGGGGCAAAGGATCTTTGCGATGGTGTTCACATTATGGCTCTTGGCTGGGAAAGCAAAATCCCTCCGATTATGGATGAAATAGGACTATAGGAGGAATAAGTATGGCATTTGAAATACCTAAGATATTGTACAACGGCGCAATCAAGGAAAACCCGCTGGGAAAAGAATCAAACCGAATCACGGTGGGTGGAGAGACCTGCTATCCTTTTCACCTCTTTGAAGGTAATATGCCCCACCCACCAAAGATAGCCATGGAGGTCTATGATGCAACTCCTGAGGACTGGGCTCAGGCGGCATTGGACCCTTTTACCGATGTTGTTCATGACCCTGCTGCATGGGCCCAAAAATGCGTGGCATCATACGGCGCGGAAATGATCGCCTTGCAGCTTGCAAGCACAGACCCCAATGCCCAGAATACAACTGCTGAACAGGCAGTTGAGACAACCAAGAAAGTGGCCGCTGCCATTGAGGTTCCACTCATTGTGTGGGGTTGTTGCAACGTGGAAAAGGATACCGAGGTGCTGAAAAGGATTGCAGAGGAGTGTACCGGGGAGAATCTTATCCTTGGTCCTGTTGAAGAGGATACCCACAAGGCTTTAGGGGCGGCTGCCATTGCCTATCAGCACACCATAGCCGCCTCTACGCCCATTGATATCAATCTTGCCAAACAGCTAAATATTTTATTGGGTAACCTTGGTGTGCCTGACGAACGCATTCTTGTTGACCCTACCGTGACAGGATTGGGATACGGTTTGGAGTATTGTTACTCAGTAATGGAAAGAGACAGGATGGCCGCCTTGACTCAAGAGGACGAAAGGCTACAGTTTCCCATCGTGTGCAACCTGGCCAAGGATGTATGGAAAGTGAAGGAGGCCAAGCTCAGCGATGAGGATGCACCCCTGCTGGGAGATCCTACAAAAAGGGGAGTTCTACTTGAGGCCATGACAGCGCTTTTGTTTCTCCTTGCGGGAGGAGACATCCTGATTATGCGACATCCGGATGCTATCCAATTGGTCAGGGGTTTTATCAATGACTTGATGGGAAGCTGATTTCTATTAGTTTTTTTGGTTAATTGGGTTATAAAAACCCAATTAACCCAGAAAGAAAAAAACACAACAAACGAGGTATTAGAAAAGTGTCAAAAATCATTTGTTCAGCAGCGATTCGTGGTGCCCACAAGATTGTGGAAAGGGCAGAGGCCAAGTATCAAGAAGCCATGGAAAAATGGGGGCCTGATCAAGAGGTCGGTTTTCCGAACACGGCATATTATCTTCCCGTAATCTACGGAATTCTCGGTGTTCCCGTAAAGAAGCTTGGAGATGTCAAAGACGTGCTTGATCGGTGCAGATCATTGCTGCCAGACATGGTGGATGAACATGTATGGCTCCCCTACTTAGCGCCGGCCCTGGATGCCGGAATGACCACGTTCTTTGCAGAGGAGATCATTGAGGCCATACGGTATCTTGAGTCTCCGGATTTCTACACCAAGACCGAAGACCCTTCAAACGGAAACATCTGGTTGGGTGCGGCAGACGACGTGATATTGCGCAAGCGCGGCGTGGAGTTCGTTGACGGCACCGCCCCCGGCTTTGCGGCTGTTCTTGGGGCGCCGCCGACCGAGGAAATCGCTGTTCAGCTTGCTCAGGAGCTTCAGGAAAAGAATCTCTATGTATTCATGAGCGCCGATCATGAGGGCCGCTCCATGTCCGAGATGTTGGTAAAGGCAGGGGTCCAGGTTGGATGGGGCACACGCCTTGTCTCCTTTGGGCCGGAGTATACGGCTACCGTGTTTGCCGCAGGCTTTGCCACAAGGGCCGCCATGTCCTTTGGCGGCGTGAAGCCCGGGGACTTCAAGAGCATTCTCTTCTACAACAAGGATCGTATCTTTGCCTTTGCCATGCCTTTGGGCACAGTGACTGATGAATGGTATGCCAATGCGGCCGGCGCCATAAACTGGGGCTTTCCGACCATTGCTGATACCCCGATCCCGGAAGTACTGCCCACGGGTGTCTGTACATATGAGCATGTCGTTTCCAATGTTCCCCACGACCAATTGGTAGCCAGGGCGATTGAAGTCAGGGGGCTGAAGGTGACTGTGGCCAAAGTTCCCATACCGGTATCCTATGGGCCTGCCTTTGAAGGGGAGCGCGTCCGTAAAGACGATCTTTTTCTGGAATGCGGCGGCGGCAAGACGCAGGCTGTGGAATGGGCCACAACTAAGGATATGGACGAGGTGGAGGACGGCAAGATCGAGCTGTTCGGCCCTGACGTGGATGATGTGGGGGAGGGAGGAAGGCTGCCGCTAGCCATCGTGGCTGAGTTTGCGGGCAGGAAAATGCAGGATGACTTTGAGCCAATCCTGGAGCGGCAGATTCACCACTTTGTCAACTATGCCCAGGGTCTTATGCACATTGGCCAGAGGGACATCGCCTGGATAAGAATGGCCAAGGCTGGGGCTTCAAAGGGGCTAAAGCTCAAGCACATCGGAGATATCCTTCATGCCAAGTTTCATCAGGACTTCGGCGCTATATTTGATAAAGTCCAAATCAAACTCTATACCGAAGAAGATAAAGTACAGGAGATTCTGGAAAAGGCTACAGGGGTGTACCACCAAAGAGATGCCCGGATTGAAGGGATGACCGATGAGACCACAGATACCTATTACTCCTGTACACTTTGCCAGTCCTTTGCACCCAATCATGTTTGCATTATTAGCCCCGAGAGGACCGGGCTGTGTGGTGCATACAACTGGCTGGACTGCAAGGCCTCCCATGAGATCAATCCAACAGGTCCTAATCAGCCTGTAGAGAAAGGGGAGACCATTGATGCAAAACTGGGGCAATGGAAAGGATGCAACGAGTTTCTTTACAAGGCTTCACGCCAGGCCCTGGATCACTACAATTTCTATAGCATCGTGCATGACCCAATGACTACCTGCGGATGCTGTGAATGCATTGCTGCGATACTTCCCCTGTGCAATGGGGTCATGACCGTGGATCGTGATTACGCGGGGATGACTCCCTGCGGCATGAAATTTACCACCCTTGCCGGAACAATAGGGGGTGGGATGAGTGTGCCCGGATTTGTGGGGCATGGCAAATATAACCTGACTCAGAGAAAATGGATCGTTGGCGACGGTGGGATAAAGCGCCTGGTTTGGATGCCCAAGCACTTCAAAGAGGAGGCTGCGGAACGTCTGAAAAAACTTGCGGAAGAGGTCGGCATCCCTGACCTGCCTGACATGATCGCTGATGAAACCGTCGGTACTACTGAAGAGGAGATCCTTGCCTTTTTGGAGGAAAAGGGCCATCCGGCGTTGACCATGGATCCGTTGCTGGAGTAAATGTTCAAGTGAGCTAAAGTGCCTAAAGTGCCTAAAGTGATCTAAAGTTAAGGACCTAAAAAACCTTTCAAAGATATTGGTTTTTTTCTTGTAACTTTAGGCACTTTAGCTCACCTTAGCTCACTTTAGGCACTTTTTAATAATGGAGGCATGATATGGCTTTGACAGGAATTCAGATTTACAAACTTTTGCCCAAGACCAACTGCGGGGAATGCGGGGTGCCTACCTGCCTGGCATTTGCCATGAGCCTGGCCGCAGCCAAGGCAGAGCTGGCCGCCTGTCCATATGTTTCAGAGGAGGCCAAGGCAGAGCTGGCTGACGCCTCAGCCCCTCCCATCAGGGTGGTGGAGATCGGCACAGGGGAAAGGAAACTCAAGATTGGCGGCGAAACGGTCCTTTTTCGCCATGAGAAGACCTTTATTAACCCCACCGGCATAGCCGTCCTTGTTACAGATGAGATGAGTGATGAAGATGTGGCGGGTCGCCTTGAGCGATTCAAGACATTGGAATATGAGCGGGTAGGCCTCACCTTAAGAGCAGATCTTTTTGCCGTGAAATCGCTTTCTGGCGATGCCGGCAAATTTGAGGCCCTGGTTACAAAGGTAAAAAGTCAAACAGACGGTGGCATTATCCTCATGACTGAGGATCCCGGCGTGATGGAGGCCGGCCTGAAGGCATGCGCGGATCGTAAGCCCCTGATCTTTGCAGCAACCAAGGAAAATGCAGAACCTATGGCCGCCCTGGCCAAAGAACACGGGTGTCCTCTGGCAGTAAAAGGCGACGGCCTGGACGAAGTCTCTGAGTTGACAACGAAGCTGACGGAAGGTGGTTTAAATGATCTTGTTATTGATTCAGGTGCCCGTACCATAAGGAAGGCCTTTGAAGACCAGGTATTCATCCGTCGAGGGGCCCTTTTGAAGAAATACAAACCCCTTGGCTTTCCGACGATTGCCTTGCCATGTGAAATGACCGATGATTTCATGCAAGAGACATTGATTGCCTCCATGTTTGTGGCAAAGTACGGCGGCATCGTTGTCCTTTCGGACATACAAGGGCACAGCCTGTTCCCGCTTCTGCTTGCCCGTATGAACGTCTATACGGACCCACAGCGTCCGATGGCCACGTCTCCGGGTATCTATGAAATTGGAGGGCCAAATGAGGACTCCCCCGTGTTGGTCACATCCAATTTTTCTCTTACTTACTTTATCGTGTCAGGCGAGATCGAAGCGAGCCGCGTTCCAGCATGGCTTATCATTGTTGATACCGAGGGCCTCTCTGTACTTACGGCCTGGGCGGCCGGCAAGTTTGTTGGGGACGTAGTCGGTATCTCTCTCAAGAAATCCGGCATCTTGGACAAGGTCAGGCATAAGAAGGTTGTCATACCAGGTTATGCTGCTGCTATCTCGGGTGATCTCGAAGAGGAACTTGGGGATTGGGAGGTTCTGGTGGGGCCTAGGGAATCGGCCCATATTCCAGCGTATCTTAAGGAATGGAAGGTGGGGTAGGGAGATTTCATGATTCTGATCGGTGAAAACTTGA
This sequence comes from Pseudomonadota bacterium, assembly GCA_015222985.1. GTDB lineage: Bacteria > Desulfobacterota > Desulfobacteria > Desulfobacterales. The sequence goes on from JADFWI010000535.1 coordinate 13,895, forward strand.
ATATAATGGTTACATCAATCGGCCAAGCCATGAAAGAGCGTAATCCTAAGCCGATACAAGACTTGGCAGTGGCTGAGGCCGAAGCCGGAGTGGATTATATTGACATTAACTTAGGTCCTGCCAGAAAGGGCGGGGAAGAATTGATGGAGTGGATGGTCACAATCGTCCAGGAAGTCGTGGATCTTCCCCTCTATCTCGATACGACCAATGTAAAGGCGATCGAGGCCGGGCTCAAGGCTTACAAGAACAAGCAGGGCAAGGCGGTTGTTAATTCTATCATGTGCCGTCCTGAGAGGATGGAGGCACAAATTCCTCTGGTCACAAAATACGATGCGGGCATGGTTGCGCTGCTTTGGGGGCCGGAAGGGATGCCCAGGGATGCGGCTGAGCGGGGGCTCCTTGCTACCGACATACTCCAGAGGGCCGCAGAGGCTGGTGTGGCAGGAGAAGATATCTGGGTCGATCCTATTGTAACACCTGTTAATGTCCAGCAGAATCAGCTACTGGAGTGTAATCAGTTCATGTCGGAGCTGGAAATGATTGCAGAAGTGCTGGCCCCTGGTTGCAAATCAACGTGTGGGCTTTCAAATGTCTCCAACGGCGCGCCGGACCATCTCCGGCCCATCCTCAATCAGACGTACATGATGATGCTCGAAAAGCTTGGGATGAAGTCCTGTATCGTGGATGCTTTTGACAAGGACCTGCATGAAATTGCGCGCGGCAAACGGCCGGAAAACACTGCTATAGTCCATCGAGTATTGGACGGGGATGAACCAGATATGGGCGGCCTCAACAAGGAGGCCCAAGGCTATGTGAAAACGGCGAAGGTGATCTTGGGTCATTCCCTCTATTCGGATTCATGGTTGGAACTGTAAGTGAACTAAAGTGCCTAAATTGGAATTAAGGAATTGCAAATTTGGGAATTTAGGAATTGAAGGTATCTATCCTATTTTAATTCCTCAATTCCTGAATTCCTAAATTAACGGACTAAGGTGAAATAGCGCTGGCAAAATAAGAAGGAAATACGCTTATGTTGTATACCATTGCCCTATACACTTCACTAGCCATCTTTGTAGCCGGCTTAATCTATAGGATATCAAACTGGTTCCGATACAGTATCGGCAAAGATGCTGCTGACATCACGGCTTCAACAAGGGTGTCTGCAGCCGTGGGCGGTATAGCGTCGACGATATTCAGCGCCAAGATAGGCATATTGCTGAAGGTTTTTCTTCTGGATGTGCTCTTGCAAACTTGGTTGTTGAAAAAGGATTTCCTCCGGTGGTTGGCCCACATCTGTATATATGTTGGGTTCATACTCCTGCTTCTGATGCATGGGCTCGATAAGCTCATTACCTCTGTGGTGTTCGATAACTACTATTCTACGCTTAATCCTTTTATGTTTTTGAGAGACTTCTTTGGCCTGGTCGTTATCGTAGGCGTAGGGATTGCCATTTATAGGAGACTTCTTTCAAAGGGCCCCCGTCCGCAATCGACTGGTGTTGATTACTACGCCATCATCATATTGGCCGTCATCATGATTTCTGGCGTTATCTTGGAAGGAACCAAAATCGTATCTAATTCGAGATATCAGGAGATGGTCGATGAATATGCGGGCCTGGATGAAGAAGAGACGGAAGATCTTATGGCTCTCGGGGCTTACTGGGTCCAGAAATTTGGCGTGGTTTCTCCTGATATAAAAGGGCCTTTTGACAAGAATACACTGCAGCAGGGCAAGCAACTTCATGAGATGAGCTGTGCAGAATGTCATTCGCGTCCCCAATGGGCATTTATGGGCTATGGCGCATCCAGGGTCATGTCGCCTATGGCATCCCTCTTGGACCGGGCCAATATACGCACTTTATTGTGGTATATCCATTTCCTGGCCTGCTTCTTTGGCATGGCCTACCTTCCATTCAGCAAATTTTTTCATATCTTTTCCACTCCTGTGTATCTGCTGGCCAATGCTGTAAAGAAGGAAGGGAAATCAGATCCTGCAAATATGGCCACTATGAGGGCTATTGAAATGGACGCCTGCACGCACTGCGGTGATTGCACAACACGCTGCTCTGTTGCTGTGGCTTTCAATGAAATTTCTAACCCAAATATCCTTCCGCATGAAAAGTTGGCTGCATTCAGGAGACTTCTTTCCGGCAGGGGGCTGAGTAAAAAGACCCTTATGGCTATTCAGGAAGGGAGCTATATCTGTACTGATTGCCATCGTTGCACAGATGTGTGTCCGATCGGTATCAACCTGGAAGACTTGTGGTTGAACTTGAAGGCGCATCTGGCTGAACTTGGCTACACCAAACCCGAGGCATGGGCCAGAGAGGCCATGGGCGCTGAGTTCAACTTGGTAAAGCTTAAGGACAAGACTTTGTCCCTGACACCTGTTGACAAAGGATTTGTGGGTGAGCTGACCGGCTCGGCACAGGCCAGTACATTCTCGGTTTGCTTTGGCTGCCAGACTTGCACCAATGTGTGTCCAGTGGTGGGAAACTACGAAAACCCAAAGGAGAGCCTTGGGCTGCTCCCCCATGAGATCATGCACTGTCTTGCGTTGAAACATAAGGAACTGGCCCTTGGCTCCAGGATGCTGTGGGACTGCGTAACCTGTTACGTATGTCAGGAACACTGCCCCCAGGGGGTACGCGTGACGGACGTACTTTATCAACTAAAGAATTTAGCCCTCAAACACCTTAAAGAGAAAGCGGCATAGGAGATAGTATACAGTTATGAGATTTGCACTGTTTCTCGGGTGTAACATCCCGGTCCGTCTTAAACACTATGAGTCAGCCTCAAGGGCAGTTCTTCGGGAACTGGATGTGGAACTGGTGGATATCGCCGAGTTTAATTGTTGTGGGTATCCATTGAGAAACATCGACTTAAAGGCTTTTGTGCTTTCTTCAGCCAGGAATTTGGCCTTGGCCGAAAGGCAAAACTTAAACATAATTATTTTGTGCAAGTGTGGCTATGGTACCTTACGGATGGCAGACTATCTTCTAAGGGAAGATGCGCGTTTGCGAGAAGATGTTAATAGGATACTTGCCAAAGAAGGCTTGAGTTATAACGCAGATATTCAGGTTAAGCATATTCTAAGTGTTCTCTTTAACGATGTGGGTATTGGGGTGATCAAAGAGAAGATAACCAGACCATATGAAAATCTCAAGATCGCTACTCATTACGGATGCCACGCATTGCGTCCCAGCAACATTGTTCAATTTGACGACCCTGTGGCCCCCTCACTGTTCGATCAACTAGTGGAAGTCACAGGGGCTGAAAGCGTTGACTGGTCCACCAAGCTTGACTGTTGCGGCGGCCCTTTGCTGGGGACGAATGACGAACTCTCCTTGGATTTTACTGAGAAAAAGTTGGCTGATGCAAGAATGGCAGGCGCTCACTACCTGACCACAGGGTGTACGTTTTGCCAGGTTCAATTTGACTCGGTGCAAAAGATGATGGCAACTGAGAAGGGCACAAACCACCATGTACCGTCCATCTTATATCCGCAGCTCTTGGGGCTCTGTATGGGTATAGACAAAGACGTCCTGGGGCTCGACAGCAACCAGATAGACATCACTGGGATAGAAGGCTTCCTGGTACCAGAGCCCTTAGCCGAATCTGGTTGACACTGTCACGCCTGCACGTTATTTAAATACCTTTGCTTTTGTCTCTTGCAACAATACATAGAAAAAGGGGTGGAACATGGTCAAGGGGATAACGGTAACTGAACACATCTTAACCATGCAAAAAGAGCGGCCTGAGGCGACCGGCGCCTTTACGGCATTGCTATCAGAACTGACGGTAGCGGCAAAGATCATTGCCCAGAAGGTGAACAAGGCAAACCTGACTGAGGATTTCGGGTTTGTGGGAAGCGAGAGTGTGGACGAAGAACATTACCAGAAGCTGGTGGAGTTTGCCAACGCCACGATCATCAATCGCGTCAGTCACACAGGGCATCTCTGGTGCATGGCCTCAAAGAAAGAGACTGACCTGATTCCCATTCCGCCTAAGTATGCAAAAGGAGACTACATCCTGGTCTTCGATTCCCTGGGAGGGATTACCAATATTGATGTGCACATTGACGTGGGTACGATTTTTTCGATCCTGAAGAAGCAAAGTACGGGGAACATGAGTGTTCTGACGGATGTTTTGCAGCCTGGTCACAGGATGGTTGCTGCAGGCTATTTCATTTATGGTTCGAGCACGATGATGGTCTATACAACGGGAAGCGGTGTTCACGGCTTCACCCTTGAGCCAAGGATCGGTGAATTTCTTCTTTCCCACGAGAACATTCGCACACCTGAGAAGGGAAAGACTTACAGCGTCAATGAGGGGAATTACTATTTCTGGGATGAGAAAGTCCAGAATCTGGTTGAATACTTCAAGACTCCGGACATCAAGACAGGCCGCCCTTACACCTTGCGCTACACGGGTTCTTTTGTGGCAGATTTTCACCGGAATCTGCTGAAGGGGGGCATACACATGTATCCTGCGGATTCCAGGGATCCCTTGAAAGCCCACGGAAAGCTCATGCTTATGTGCGAGGTCAATCCGCTCGCTTTTGTGGCCGAACAGGCAGGAGGGGCTGCAAGCACAGGCCTTGAAAGGATCCTTGATGTCCAGCCACGGCACCTTCACCAAAGGGTACCGGTCTTTATCGGAAGCCCTGCTGATGTTCGTTTGGCCGAAGAGCTTCTTCAAGGAAAACGGTAAGAGACTACTATGCCCGAGGCACGGTTGAAAAAGATCCTTTCGGTCTTTGAGGGGAAAAGGGGCGGACTAATTTCCATTCTTCAGAGGGTCCAGGAGGAGTTTGGCTATTTGCCGGAGGAGACCCTGGCGGAGATTGCCGATTTTCTGAGGCTTCCGGCAAGTGAGGTCTTCAGCGTAGCCACCTTCTATGCCCACTTTTATCTGACACGCCGCGGAGACCATCTCGTACGGGTTTGTCAGGGGACCGCCTGCCACGTGCGTGGTGCCCGGGACATTTTGGAAACGGCTCAACATCGCCTTGGCATCAAGACCGGCCAGACGACTAAGGATTATAAGTACAGTCTTGAGCGAGTGGCATGCTTAGGATCATGCGCTTTAGCCCCGCTTATGGTGGTCGATGATACGATTTATCCAAAGGTCACTACGAAAAAGGTCGTTGAAATCCTGACCAACGACAAAGATAGCGCAAAGAAAAAAGAAGAATAATGTCACCACGTCATAAGGCCAAAATAGAAACGCCTGAGAGTCTAGATCGTCTCAAGGAATCGATCCTTGCCGAAGAACAGCCGGATAGCAAGACCGTGATTGTTTGTTGTGGAACAGGCTGCCTGGCATCCGGAGGCCGCGATGTGACAGAAGCCCTTGAAAATGAGATTAGAGCTCAAGAGCCAGATGAGGAGATCATCGTTAAGAAGACCGGCTGTCGTGGATTCTGCGAGAACGGGCCTATAGTGGTTGTTGGCCCTGAAGATATATTTTACCAGCGTGTAGCCAGAGAGGACGTTCCGGAAATAGTCTCTGAGACTTTACTCAAAGGCCACACCGTTGAAAGGCTCGTGTGTGAAGATACGACCACGGGTGAAAAGTACGTTCATGAGGCTGAGATTCCTTTCTATAAGAAACAGGCAAGGGTTGTACTGAGGCATTGCGGTCATATTGACCCTACCAGCATCGAAGACTACATAAGGATTGGTGGCTATCAGGCGTTGGCAACAAGTGTTTCCAAGTTAAGCCCCGAGGAAGTAATTGCCTGCGTGAAGGAATCGGGCCTTCGGGGTCGAGGTGGGGCGGGCTTTCCCACAGGAGTTAAGTGGGAGTCCTCGCGCAACGCCCCTGGTGAGGAAAAATATATCATTTGCAATGGCGACGAAGGGGATCCAGGGGCCTTCATGGACCGCAGCGTAATGGAAGGCGATCCCCACAGCGTGCTCGAAGGGATGATTATTGCAGGCTATGCAGTAGGGGCCCGAAAGGGGATCGTATATGTGCGGGCAGAATACCCCCTTGCTGTTCGACACCTGGCCACGGCCATTGCCCAGGCAACCGACCTGGGGCTCCTGGGCCTAAATATTATGGGAAGCGGCTTTGCTTTTGAGATTGAGATCGTGAAAGGTGCAGGGGCCTTTGTCTGCGGGGAATCAACGGCCTTAGTCATGTCGATTGAAGGAAAACGCGGTTTCCCAAAACCGCTCCCCCGACCCAACACCAGCATCGTCGGCCTCTGGGGGATGCCGACCGTACTGAACAATGTGGAGACTTTTGCCTGTGTGCCGGCTATCATCATTGAAGGTGCAAAATGGTTTAGCAGCATAGGGACGGAAAAAAGTAAAGGAACAAAGGTCTTTGCCCTGTCCGGAAATGTGAAGAACACCGGCCTCGTAGAAGTTCCCATGGGAACCACCTTGCGAGAGATCATATTTGATATTGGTGGCGGGATCAGGGGGGACAGGAATTTCAAGGCCGTGCAAACCGGCGGCCCATCAGGGGGGTGCATCCCTGAGAGCCTTTTGGATCTCCCCGTGGACTATGAGTCCCTGGCCAAAGTGGGGTCCATCATGGGCTCCGGGGGAATGCTTGTGATGGATGAGAGTACCTGCATGGTGAACATGGCTCGCTATTTTCTCGATTTTGCCCAAAATGAGTCTTGTGGCCAGTGCACATTGTGCAAGTTGGGTACAAGGCAGATGTTTGAAATACTCCAGGACATTACCAGAGGAGAGGGCAGGCCCGATGATATCGAGGTCCTGCTGGAGTTGGCCGAGGCAGTCAAAGCAGGCTCCATATGCGGCCTGGGACAAACCGTTTCGAATCCGGTAATTTCTACGATCAGGTATTTTCGAGAGGAATATGAGGAACACATCCACCAGAAGCGCTGTCGGGCTTTAGTGTGCAGGACACTCATCTCCTACCGCATCAAGGAATACAAGTGTAAGGCATGCATGTTGTGTCTGAAGGCCTGCCCGGTTGATGCTATTACCGGTGCCAAGTGGCAGGTCCACGAAATCGATCAGAGCAAGTGCATCAAGTGTGGCTCCTGCATGGAGGTGTGTCCTCCCAGGTTCAATGCGGTGGAATGCGTTTCAGGGAAGATCACTGATCAGTCAGGTGAGTGATTGCAGCGGTGCCTTTTGTCTCTCACAGAGCCCACAGAGGCTCAGAGTTCTATAAGCTGAATTGCTGAGAGGGCAATTCAGCTTAGACTGCCACGCTATTGCGTAGGATCTTCGTGATGTTGCCCACGATACCAAAGCTCGTGTCACAAATGCCCCGGCAGGGGTTGATTGTTTGGCCTGATTTTTCCTCTCAGAAAATCAGGCCAAGGAAAACCATCTCGGTGTTCTCTGTGGGCTCGAGTGACTGCAAGGAGCGGGCGAGAGAACGTTTTAACCCTGTAATTCAGATACCCAGTGACTAATGACAAATAACATTTCTTTAACCATAAACGGCCTGGACGTAAAGGTCCCGGAAGGCGCTACGATCCTCGAAGCAGCCCAAAGTGCAGGGGTCTACATTCCCACATTGTGTTATTGCCCCGGCCTTACCTCAGAGGGGACATGCCGTATGTGCCTGGTTAAGATTGAAAACAAGAAAAAGCTTCATCCTGCCTGCCGTACGCCTGTTGAGGATGGGATGGCGGTCATTACGGATGACGCGGAAATTGAGCGTGTTCGCCGTGTCACCCTTGAACTCCTCCTTAGCGATCATGACTTCAACTGTCTGCTATGCCCCAAGAGCGGCACATGCCGCCTACAGGAACTTGTCAACCGGATTGGATTTAACGAGCGGCGGCTCAATCGCCTAAATCGCGTGGCAAAGGACCTTCCAGTTGACACCAGCAATCCCTTTTTTGACTTCAATCCCAACAAGTGCATCCAGTGCGGCATATGCGTTCGTACCTGCCGCGAAATTGTAGGCGTTCATGCCATTGACATGGGATATCGGGGTTATGAGCTTAAGGTGAGCACCTTTGGTGACAAGCCTTTCAAGGACTCGGTTTGTGTGTCTTGCGGGGAATGCGTTGAACGTTGTCCGGTAGCGGCCTTGATACCCAAGAAGATGGAATATCCAACCCGGGAGGTAAAGACGACCTGCGCCTACTGCGGTGTAGGCTGTGGACTCTATCTTGGCGTGCGTGGAAAGAATATTGTCAGGGCCAGAGGCGATTGTGAAAACCCTGTGAACCGGGGAGAACTCTGTGTTCGAGGCCGTTTTGGTTATAGATTCATTCACAGTCCTGATCGGCTGTCTACCTCTCTTGTGCGGGCATACGATCCCCTTGAGCGGATCGCACATGGCATTGATGAAACAAGCCGTCCTGGCAAACCCTTGACAGCACCCCTTGTCAAGCGGGAAGGAAAGTTTGTCGAGGTCAACTGGGACCAGGCGATTAAGTATGTGGCCAGCACGCTGGTCCATTACAAAGGTGACCAGTTTGCCGCCATTTCTTCTGCCAAATGCACCAACGAAGAGAACTATCTCTTTCAGAAGTTTGTAAGGGCGGTCATGGAGACCAACAACATCGACCACTGTGCGCGGCTCTGACACTCACCCACGGTAGCCGGTCTGGCTGCCACTCTGGGTAGCGGTGCCATGACAAACACCATTTCTGAAATCGGAGAGGCTGCTTGCATTTTCGTCATAGGGAGCAACACGACAGCCGCCCATCCCATCATAGGTAGACAGATTAACAGGGCAGTACGAAACGGCGCAAAGCTAGTCGTGGCCGACCCGCGTGAAACAGGGCTGTGCCGGATAGCCCATGTTTGGCTCAGGCATCAGCCCGGAACCGATGTGGCCCTGTTGAACGCAATGGCCAGGGTGATTATCAAAAAGAAACTATTGGACACCTCGTTTATCAAAAAGAGGTGTGAGGGTTTTGAAGCCTTTGAGGCGGCGGTCATGGAATCTGATCTCACCGTGGCAGAGGAAGTCACCGGGGTCCCCGCTAAGAAGATTGTCGAAGCTGCCAGACTGTATGCCACCTTTTCGCCTGCAACCATCCTTTATGCCATGGGGATTACACAGCATTCCCATGGCACAGATAATGTGAGGGCAGTGGCCAACCTATCGCTACTCACGGGTAACCTTGGCAAGCCTTCTTCAGGAGTCAATCCGCTCAGGGGGCAAAACAATGTCCAAGGAGCCTGTGACATGGGGGCCCTGCCAAATGTGTTTCCCGGATACCAAAAAGTGGATGATTCGGAGATACGGAAGAAATTTGAAAAGGCCTGGGATTGCCGGCTAAGTCCCTCACCTGGGCTGGTACTGACTGAACTCTTTGAGGCTGTTGATTCAGGCAAGGTAAAGGCCCTCTACCTCATAGGTGAGAATCCGGTGCTCACAGAAGCTGATACTAACTTCATCGAGGAAGCAATCTCACACCTGGAACTGCTCGTGGTGCAGGATCTCTTCCTCACAGAGACCGCACAACTGGCTGATGTGGTCCTGCCTGCGGCTAGCTTTGCTGAAAAGGACGGAACCTTTACGAATACGGAACGGAGAGTACAGCGCGTACGCAAGGCCATAGAGCCTGTGGGCCACAGCCGCCCTGACTGGATGATAATATGCGACATCGCACAGAATATGGGGGCCAAAGGATTTGACTTTAACAGCTCCGAACAAATCATGGAAGAAATACGTGCGGTCACGCCAAGTTATGGCGGTATTACGTATGAACGTATTGAGCGGACTGGACTCCAGTGGCCCTGCCCCGATTTGAAACACCCCGGAACACCATACCTTTACGCTGAAAAATTCAACACACCCAGCGGTCGCGGACAATTTACGCCTATCTCTTACACCCCCCCGGCAGAGGTGATCAGCCATGAGTACCCTTTGATCTTGACCACAAGGCGTAGTATCTTTCATTTTCACAGCACCCTGTCGCGC